>NZ_LIRL01001289.1 GCF_001419795.1 Streptomyces niveiscabiei | reverse complement strand
CTCCCCCACCGACGACACCTCGCCCGACGACGCCCCCGACGGCCCGACCGACAAGAAGGTGCTCTGACATGCCCCCCGTCTTCGCCCACGGCCGCCTGCGTCTCTACCTGCTCAAGCTGCTGGACGAGGCCCCGCGCCACGGCTACGAGGTGATCCGCCTCCTGGAGGAACGCTTCCAGGGCCTGTACGCCCCCTCCGCCGGCACGGTCTACCCCCGCCTCGCCAAGCTGGAGGCCGAGGGCCTGGTCACCCACACCACCGAGGGCGGGCGCAAGGTGTACGCGATCACCGACGCGGGCCGCGCCGAACTCGCCGACCGCAGCGGCGAACTCGCCGACCTGGAGCTGGAGATCCGCGAGTCGGTCGCCGAGCTCGCGGCGGAGATCCGGGCGGACGTCCGGGGCGCGGCCGGCGACCTGCGCAGGGAGATGCGCGCGGCGGCGACCCAGGCCCGCGAGGGTACCGACGGCGACGCCTTCCACGACAGGAGCGGCGGGGACGCCGAGGCGTGGCAGGCGGCGAAGGAGGAGATGCGCCGCGTCAAGCAGGGCTGGAAGGACCAGGCCCGCCGCGCGAAGGACGAGAGCCGCCGCGCCCGCGAGGAGGCCCAGCGCGCCCGCCGCCAGGCCAAGGAGGCGCAGGACCACGCCCGCGCGCAGGCCCAGGAGGAGGTGCAGCGCATCGCGCGCCGGGTGCAGGAGCAGGTCCAGGACCACTTCTCCCGGGGCGACTGGCCGACCGGCGTCCGCGAGGGGCTGACCGAACTGGCCAAGGAGTTCGGCGATTTCGGCAAGGACTTCGGGAAGGAGTTCGGCAAGGACCTGGGCTTCACGTTCGGCGCGGGCACGGCCTCCCGGGAGGGCACGACCTCCTCGGACCATCACACCACCGCCGAGGACGTCCCGTTCGGCTACGAGCCCTCCTGGACCCACGAACCCCCCACCGACAACCCCGCCCGCGACCTCGACCGCCTCCTCGACCGCTTCCGCGACGACATCCGCGACACGGCCCGCGACCAGGGCGTCACGGCGGACCAACTCCGGGAGGCCCGCCACCACTTGTCCACGGCGGCGGCCCGCATCGAGGCGGTCCTGAGGCAGCCGGGGACCTGAGAGAAGAGGGGCCCGCGCCTACCCCGGGCCCCTTCTCCAGCGGTTCCCCATACCTCACCCCGCCCGCAGCTCACCCCCGCCGTACAGCACCCGGGTCACCTACGAGGCGGTGACCCGGGTGCTGTACGGCGGGGGTGAGCTGCGGGCGGGGTGAGGTATGGGGAACCGCTGGAGAAGGGGCCCGGGGTAGGCGCGGGCCCCTCTTCTCTCAGGTCCCCGGCTGCCTCAGGACCGCC
>NZ_LIRL01001288.1 GCF_001419795.1 Streptomyces niveiscabiei | reverse complement strand
GGGGCGGCGGTGGCGGTCGCCGCCGGGAGGGCGAGGGCCGCTCCTGCTCCCGCTCCTGCGAGGGCGGTGGTCTTGAGGAGGGTGCGTCGGGTGAGGTGCATGCGGTGGAGACGGGGTGAGGGTAGGGGCGATAACGAAAAGTGGGACCCGTAGTACCCGTCAACCTTCTGGGTGACCCGGCAGGAGCCCCCTGTAGTACCCGTACGCCTCTCGTACGGTCCGACCCACCCGCTGGCGAGAATCCGTCGCCCCCTGTCAATCCCGCCACTTCTCCAAGATCCCCGCCTCCTCCTACCGTCGCCCCATGACCAAGCTCCTCCTCTCCCTGCACGTCCTCGCCGCGATCATCGCCGTCGGCCCGGTCACGGTCGCGGCCAGCATGTTCCCGCCCGCCGCACGCAAGGCGCTGGCCGCGCCGGAGGACGAACGGGCGGGGTCCGCCGTACGGCTCCTGCACCGCATCTGCCGGGTGTACGCGGGGATCGGCATCGCCGTACCGGTCCTCGGGTTCGCCACGGCGAGCGCGATGGGGGTGATGGGCGATACGTGGCTGATCGTCTCGACGGCCCTGACGGTCGCCGCCGCGCTCGTCCTCGTCGTCCTGGTGCTGCCCCGGCAGGAGGTTCTCGTGGAGGGCGGCGGGGACCAGCGGACGACTGTTCAACTCGGCATGTTCACAGGGATGTTCAACCTGTTGTGGGCGACGGTGACGGTGCTGATGATCGTGCGGCCGGGGTCGACGACGGGGGCGTGACATGGCCCTGGCGGCTGGCGAGAACCCGGCGAACATCTAACATCTGGCCATGCATACCGTTGCCGTGCTCGCGCTCGACGGAGTCATCCCCTACGACCTCTCCCTCCCCATCGACACCTTCGGCTGGGCCCGGCTGCCGGACGGGCGCCCGCCGTACGACGTGAAGGTGTGCGGCGTGCGGGCGGGGGAGGACGTGCGCGCCGGGATGCGATCGTCGGCGTTCACGCTGCGACCCCCGTACGGCCTCGAACTCCTCGCCAAAGCCGACACGATCATCCTCCCCGGCGTGGACGAACCCCCGGCGCGGCTCCCGCCGGGGGTTACCGAGGCGTTGCGCGAGGCGGCGGCGAACGGTACCCGGATCGCGTCGGTCTGCGTGGGCGCGTTCCTGTTCGCGGCGACCGGCCTCCTGGACGGCCTGCGCGCGACGACCCACTGGATCGCGGCGGCTGACCTGGCGGCCCGCTACCCCCAAGTCGACGTGGATCCCGAGGTGTTGTACGTCGACAACGGCCAGTTCCTCACCTCTGCCGGAGCCGCCGCGGCGATGGACATGTGCCTCCACATGGTCCGCGCGGACCACGGCTCGGCCGTCGCCGCGCACACGGCACGCATGTGCGTCATGCCCCTCGAACGCGAGGGCGGCCAGGCCCAGTTCATCGTCCACGACCTGCCGCCGGCACCGGCGGCAGGTCGTGGACGA
>NZ_LIRL01001287.1 GCF_001419795.1 Streptomyces niveiscabiei | reverse complement strand
CTCGGCGCCCTCGGCGCGCAGGCGGCGGGCGAGTTCGTGGACGACGAGGGCGCCGAGGCTGTGGCCGTACAGGGCGTAGGTGCCCGCGAAGTGGCCGTCCAGGCTCTCCATCAGGTCGTCGAGGAGCGGGTCCAGGTGGGTGTGGGGTTTGTGGCGGTAGCGCTCGGCGCGGCCCGGCGGCTGGAGGGGGCAGATGTCCACGCCGGGGCGGGCGAGGTCGCGCCAGGGGGCGAACGCGGCTGCTCCGGCGCCCGCGTTGGGGTAGCAGAACAGGCGGGGACGGTCCGGGGCGGCCTCGCCGAAGGGGAGCCAGGCGCGGGTCGCGGCTGCCGTGGTCACAGCACCTCCACCGTGAGGTCGTCGGGCGGGAGTGGGCCCGTCCGTGGTCGGCTTCGATCACGACATGATCGCCGTCGCGCTCGGCCTCGGTGAACCCCGTGACGGCGGAGGTGACGTAGCTCATCAGGTTGCGGCCGGTGTTGCCCCGGCGGGGTGCTGTGGGCGGGTCAGTGGCGGCCGGGGCCGGGCAGCGGGTCGGCGGTCTCGTGCAGCCGTGCGCGCAGGCGGCGGGCGTCGGGGTGGCCGAGGCGGTCGAGGAGTTCCAGGGCCTCGCGCCACAGGAGGACGGCGGTCCGGGGGTCGCCGGCGTCGCGGTGGGTGGCGGCGAGGTGGTCGAGGGACTCGGCGATCTCGGCGAGGTCGCCGCGTTCGCGGCGCAGGCGCAGGGCGTGCCGGAAGCCGGTGATCGCCTCCTGGTGGTCGCCGAGGTGGTGGTGGGCGTGGGCGAGGGTGTCCCAGGTGGCGCCCTCGCCGTCGCGGTCGCCGAGGTCCTGGAGGATGCGCAGGGACTCCCGGCCGTGTTCGACGGCGGCCCGGTGGTCGCCGAGGTGGGACAGCCACCAGGCGACCTGGTTGAGGGCGCGGCCCTCCCCCACGCGGTGTCCGGCGGCGCGGAACAGGGCGAGGGCCTGCCGGGCGTCGTCGAGCGCCTCGGGGTACCTGCCGAGGCGTCCCTCGATGCCGCCGAGGTTGCGCAGCGCCTGTCCCTGGCCGGCGAGGTCGCCGGCGTCGCGGCACAGGCTCAGTGAGCGGTGCAGCCGGGCCATGGCCTCCTCGTGGCGGCCCTGCCGGGAGCGGACGCGGCCGAGGTTGCGGCAGGTGCGGGCCTCGCCGACGGTGTCCGCGCTCGCGCGGGCCGCCCTCAGCGCCGTCTCGTGGGTGTCGGCCCATTCGGCCCAGTGGCCGGCGAGGTCGAAGTAGCTGACCAGGGTCCAGGCGATCTGCCAGGCGTGGGTCTCGAAGCCGGTGCGGGCGGCGGTGTGCACGGCGGCGGTCAGGTTCGGCAGTTCGGCCGTGCACCAGTCGAGCGCCTGCCGGTGGCCGGCGGGGGTCTCGGGGGTGACGGCCGGGTCGGGGTCGGCGAGGGGGACGGGGTCGCGGTACCAGCTGAGCGCCTCGGAGGCGGCTGCCGCGCTGTGCAGGTGGTGGTCGAGCAGTCTGCGCAGTGCGGCGCGCCGGTCCGCGTCCGGGTCGTGGCGGCGGGTCAGTTCCGCGGCGTACGCGCGCAGCAGGTCGTGGGCGCTGTGGCGGCCGGGTGCGGGCTGGTCGAGGAGGTGGGCGCGGGTCAGTTCGGCGAGCAGGGCGCGGGCGGTGTCCCGGTCGGTGCCGGTGAGGCTCGCGGCGGCGGGGACGGTGAGGTCGGGGCCCGGGTGCAGGCCGAACAGCCGGAAGAGGCGGGCCGCCTGCGGGGTGAGCCCTCGGTACGACCACGAGAACACGGCCCGTACGTCCGTCAGGGGGTCGTCCCCGGCGAACGGGTCGAGGCGGGCGCCGGCGTCCCGCAGTTCGCGGGCGTACGTGGCGAGCGGGAACTGCGGTGTCATCGCGGCGCGGGCGGCCACGACGGAGAGGGCCAGCGGCAGGCGGGCGCACCGGGTGACGATCTCCCCGACGGCGTCCGGCGCGTCCAGCACGCGGGCGGGGCCGAGGCGGCGGGCGAGGAGGTGGCGGGCCTCGTCCTCGGCGAGCAGGCCGAGGACGACGGGGTGGGCGCCCTCCGTCGCGACGAGGCCGGTGAGGTGGTTGCGGCTGGTGACCAGGGCGAGGCAGCCGGGGGTGCCGGGCAGGAGGGGGCGGACCTGTTCGGCGTCGCGGGCGTTGTCCAGCAGGAGGAGGACGCGCTTGCCGGTCAGGAGGCTCCGGTAGAGGCCGATCTGGGCTTCGGGGTCGCGGTCGATGCGTTCGGCGGGGACGTCGAGGGCGGTGAGGAAGCCGCGTACGGCTTCCTCCGGGGTGACGGCGGCTGCGGTGGGGTGGAAGCCGCGCAGGTTCACGTAGAGGCTGCCGTCGGGGAAGCGGTCGGCGACCCGGTGGGCCCAGTGGACGGCGAGGGCGGTCTTGCCGACGCCGGCGGTGCCGATGATGGCCGAAATCGCCCGTTCGCCGTCCAGGGCCGCGTCCAGGCGGGCGAGGTGTTCGGTGCGGCCGGTGAACAGGACATGGGCGGGCGGGAGTTGGTTCGGTACGGGGGTGGAGTCGGCGCCGGTCGCGGCTTCCTGGAACTCGGCGCGCAGGGGGCCCGTCAGGTCCAGGGCGTCGGCGAGCTGCCGTACCGTCGTGAGGCGTGGCCTCGCGATGCGGCCCGTCTCCACGTGACTGATCGTGCGGACGCTGACGCCGGACCGGTCGGCCAGTTCCTCCTGGGAGAGCCCCAGCCGGCGCCGGTGGCCGCGCAGCAACTCGCCGAGCATCGGCACCCCCAGCTCCCCGCACCCGGGTCAACTGTGACACCGGGGTGCGCCCCGAGCGTGAGGGGCTATCGCGTCAGTTGCGGGGAAGTTGCGTGCGGCTTGCCTGGGCGGGGTGGCGGGGGGCTGGGAGCGTTCGGGGTGTCCGGAACGCTCCCGACCAAGGAGGAGACAGTGATCAGGAACTCCACATCCCGGCTCACAAGCGGTGGGCTCGCGTTCGCGGCGCTGGCCGCGCTGGCCATACCGACGGCGGTGCTGGGAACGGCGACGCCCGCGTCCGCCGCATGCGGCACGAGCGGCCCCGACATCGACAACCGGGCCTATGTGAACCAGACGGCGGGTGTGGCCGCCAACATGCGCACCGGTCCCAGCACGGCCTGCGGCGTCGTCGGCTGGGCCGACAACCGGGACCTTCTCGACTACCACTGCTACGTATGGACCGGCTCGACTTCCTGGACGTACCTCAGGAACGTCACCGACGGAACGTACGGGTGGGTGCACGACCCGCTGCTCCCCGGGTACGGCTCCATCGTGCTCTGCTGACATACGTCCCGTGACGTCGCCCGCCGGGCGCGGGGGTCCCGGTGGGCGATGTCGGAAGGGGACCCGGAGTGGGCCCGGGAGTAAGAAATGCATGCGGTTCCCGCGAGTTCTCGCCGATGAATTCAGTCGAAGAATTCAGCCGGGTAATTCGAGCGAACTCGATCTTCTCCGGGGAATCAATGATCCGGGTATCCGACCAGCCTCCGGAACAGCCAGCCGCCCGGCTTTGACATTGCAAGATTCAAACAACGGCAACCGGCCGGGGGCCTCGTAGCCGGTGGCGGCAAATCACCCGGATAGGGCTAAATGCCCGCCGGTGAAACGTGTCGACTATTCCACTCAGTGAAAAAGCGCGTAAGAGATTCGTCGTCCGACTTTTTGGACGCGCTTCGGCCGTGCGACCATACCGGCCGAACCGTTGCCGGACACAGCCGAGAGCCCTGGCGCACAAACGCCGACGGCGGCGTTGCATTTCGGCCGACCGGCGTCTGTTCCGGCCAGATCTTCCCAGCGATCCGACTTCCCGGCAGCCCTCGCTGCACCCCCACGCACCCCCCACCACCGCGAAAGAGGTACCGCCTTGCCCGCCACTCCCAAAGGCAGGTACACCACCGATCTCCCCGACGGCGACGACGTGTCGTCCTCCGGCCCCGGCTCCCCGCCGAGCGTCGTCCATGTCGACTCCCGGCTGCGCGTGGTCGCCGCGAACAAGCCGTTCACCGACATGTTCCTGGCCGACTCCCCCGAGCCGGCGGGGCAGTCGTTCCCCCTGTTCTTCCACGAGGCGGCCCAGGCGCACCTGCGTGAGCACTTCGCCCAGCTACTCGCCGGCACCCAGCCGCAGTTCAGCGCTCCGCTGCCGATGGTCACCGCGCAGGGCGAGGTCGTCGACTGCCTGGTCTCCTGCGTCGCGATCTCCGCGAGCGTCCATCTGTCCTGCACCGAGTGCATCGCGCTCGCCTCGATCCGCCTCGACACCCCGTTCGGCCCGCCGCTGCCGCTGCTGCCCGCGCCCCCGGCGCTCGCCGAGGTGCCCTCGCACGTCCTCGAAGGGCTCGCGGCCGGGCTCTCCACGCAGCAGCTCGCCTCCCGGCTGGGCCTGAGCAGCCACGGTGTCGAGTACCACGTCAGCTCCATGCTCCGAAAGCTCAAGGCGCCCAACCGGTCGGCGCTCGTCGCCCGCGCCTACGCCCTGGGCATCCTCGTCCCCAACTGCTGGCCGCCCCAGGTCCGCCCCCAGTACACGACCCGCTCGGCGGCCGTCGCCGGCCCCCGACCGACCCGGGTCTCCTGACCGGCACGCCACCGCCGCCGCGAGCCTCCCCCTGAACGGCTCGCGGCGTGCCGCCCCGGCTCCCCGAGAGCCCCGCGAAAACACCCCGCGAATTGTCCGCTGACATATCAGTCGGGGCGCCGGGAGAAAAACTCTCGCCACACCGCGCGGAACACGGCCGCCCGTCTTCCTCCTGCCCATCTCTTTGTCAAAAACTGACGTTCTGATGGGGCTGAAGCCGACTTTCCGATCAACGATCAACTGGTGAGCACGAAAAGAGCACTCGCCGCCGGCGCCGTCGTGGCCGCCGTCCTGGTCTGCCTCACGGCAGCCGGCGAGACACCCCCCACACCCCCCTCCCCTTATACACAT
>NZ_LIRL01001286.1 GCF_001419795.1 Streptomyces niveiscabiei | reverse complement strand
GGGGGCGGGTGGGGAGGGAGGCCGTGGCATACTGACCGCATGCTCACGCCCACGACGTTCTTTACCTATGGCACCCGGCCCGCCGGCTGCCATGGTCGTGCTTGCGCGTAGAGCCGAGCGACTTCCCAGGCGCCCCGGGCCGACAAGGCCCGGGGCGCCTGTCGTTTCTCCTCCGGGGCTTGACCGTCCGGGGCCCACCGAATCCCAAGGAGCCCCCGCATGACCTCCCTCGACCTCACCGGCGCGAAGACCTCCGACGCCGCCGACGTGATCACCGGCGCCCGCGAGCGCATCGACGCCCTCGACGACCGCATCATCGGCCTCATCCAGGAGCGCGCCGCCGTCTCCGCCGTCATCCAGGACGCGCGCATCACCTCCGGCGGGCGGCGCGTGAACCTCTCCCGCGAGATGGAGGTCATCGGCCACTACAGCGCGGCGCTGGGCAAGCCGGGTACGACGCTGGCGATGACGTTGCTGGAGCTGTGCCGGGGCCGGATCTGAGCCACCGGCCGCGCCTCGCAGATGAGTTCGGGCCCTCCCTCACCCGTACGGCGCGTGACCGACCCCCGGCGTCCGTCGTTGGTACCGGTGTCCGTGCCAGCCAGGCGCGGGCCCGGAAGAACCACGCGTGGCTCGTCGGAGCGATGAGACGTACGGATCGTGCCGTGCGTCGTGGGACCTCGCTCCAGCGAGATGACCGGACGGCAGGGGACAGCGGCCCGGTCATCCCAGAGAAACGGTCGGCCCCGGGGACGCTCGGGGCCGACCGGCGGAAACTGCAAAAATCTATGAGGTCCGGGTCAAACGGTTGCGGCGACCGCGTTCATCCAGCACGATGCGTACAGCTTCACGTCCCCCCACGAAACCCCGCCCGCCGTGCACGGCGCGGCGGAGACGCCGGAACGCCCACTGCCAGAGGTCCAGACCACTGGCGTACGGCAGGGGACGGGCCGGCCCACGCACCATCCACAGCGGCGCACCCCCCGGCGCCGTTCCCGGGAGGCACCGGCGCTGCCCTGACGCCGGTGCTGACGAAAGAAGGGCCCCGCGGCTCCGTCCCGCGGGGCCCTTCGCTCTTGCCTGCCGCTCCAAGGCCGGATGCGGTCAGATGCGGGAGACCGTTCCGCACGGCTCCTCGACGCCCGGCGTCCCCGTGTCCATCCCCTTGCTGCGGTCGTACGGGTCCGACTCAGGACCCGAGGGCGACGGTCCGGACGAGCGGTCGCCGACGAACTCCGGGTGGAACCAGCCGTCGTACACGTCGCACGTGGAGTTGCCGCTCTCCATCTGGTTCTGGGAGAGGAAGACCGTCCCCGGGGTCACCACGTAGCGCGCGGGGTCGGAGAGCTTGACCTCCAGGAGGCGGCGGACGACCGTACGGGTCGCCTCGGCGTCACCGTCACCGGCGGGCGTGCTCGCGCGGACCACGGGATAGACGAAGGTGTAGTCGGCGCGGACGACGACCGAACCGTTCTTGTCCCCGGTGAAGGTCATCCGCCCGCGCGTCTTCACGACGTTCCCGGCGATCCTGACCTCGGCGGGGTCGAACCGGCTGAACAGCAGCAGCGGGTCGTCCTCCTTGTCCGGCTTGCGCAGGGCCGCGCCGAACAGCTTGTGGACGTCCTTCTGGAGCGGGTCGATCAGCTTCGGAGCCGCGTCCGGGCGCCCGCCCCGCAGCGTCGCCGGGTCGAGGTTGGTGTCGATCAGGAGGGTCCGTGTCTTCGCCAGTGCGTCCTGGACCTGCGCTTTCGTGAACCCCTTCACCGCTGTCGCGGGCGGCGTGACGATGCCGGCGGCGCCGTCGGCCCACTGGAGTGCCGGGGAGCCCGCGAAGGGGCGGGCCTGCGTGGGGGCGTCCGGGTCGACGGCTCCGGGGGCGGCGC
>NZ_LIRL01001285.1 GCF_001419795.1 Streptomyces niveiscabiei | reverse complement strand
CTCCTCCGCCGCCCGCGCGGACCGGGGCCACCGGGGTGGCGTGCGGGGTCGCGCCGGGGCCCGCGACCGTGATCCTGCCCTTGATCTCGATGTCCGCGCAGGTGATCGTCACGGCGTACGCGCCCGGCTCGGTCGTCGAGCGGATCTTCGTCTCGCCGACGAGGGTGCCGTCGGTGCCGATCAGGCGGGCGTCCGAGACGAAGACGCCGGACACCGCCTTCGCCGTCTTCCCCGTACAACCGCTGACCTTGAGAGCTACTTCGCCACCGGCCACGGGCGTCGACGGGACCACCGAGACGCTCCGGTCCCCGTCCGCCGCGTACGCCGCAGGTACGACCGGGGCGAGAGCCAGGGCGGCGACCAGGACGCCGGTACGGAGCGTGAAGCGCAGTGAACCCATCGTGAAACCTCCAGATACCTGGAGGCTCCCCCACGGGGTCGGCTCCCGCACCCTCAGTAGGGGTGGGCTACTCCGTCCGGGTGGGGGTCACGAGGTGGGTCCGGGCGCCCCGGAAGCGGCGGCGTTCCGGGCGCCGGGGTGGTTCAGATCCGTTCGACGAGGTCGGCGATCGAGTCGACGATCTTCGAGGGGCGGTAGGGGAAGTTCTCCACCTGTTCGGGCCGGGTGAGCCCCGTGAGGACCAGGTACGTCTGCATGCCCGCCTCGATGCCGGCCAGGACGTCCGTGTCCATCCGGTCGCCGATCATCGCGCTGCTCTCGGAGTGCGCGCCGATCGCGTTCAGCCCGGTCCGCATCATCAGGGGGTTCGGCTTGCCCGCGAAGTACGGCTGCTTGCCGGTCGCCTTCGTGATCAGCGCGGCCACGGCGCCGGTCGCGGGGAGGGGTCCCTCTGTGGAGGGACCGGTCTCATCCGGGTTGGTGCAGATGAACCGGGCGCCGTCGTTGATCAGCCGGACCGCCTTCGTCATCGCCTCGAAGGAATACGTCCGCGTCTCGCCGAGGACGACGTAGTCCGGCTCGTGGTCGGTCAGCACGTACCCGATGTCGTGCAGCGCGGTCGTCAGACCGGCCTCGCCGATCACGTACGCCGTGCCGCCCGGCCGCTGGTCGTCCAGGAACTTCGCGGTCGCGAGCGCCGAGGTCCAGATGTTGTCGACCGGCACGTCCAGGCCCATCCGCCGCAGCCGGGCGTGCAGGTCACGGGGCGTGTAGATCGAGTTGTTCGTCAGCACCAGGAACGGCTTGCCCGAGTCCCGCAGCTTCTTCAGGAACGCGTCGGCCCCCGGGATCGGGACGCCCTCGTGAATCAGCACACCGTCCATGTCGGTGAGCCACGACTCGATGGGCTTGCGGTCTGCCATGTGCGGGGTCTCCTGCCGTGCCGTACACGAACGCACCGTGAGTGCGTCGTGGGGCCCACCCTAAGCACAGGTCGGATCTTGAGGGAATGGGTGGATTTCCTGGGAATGGCCGGTGGGCTGCGGGGCGTGGTGGAGGTGGGGGACTTGAGAGGGACGGGGTGAGGAGCGAGGGCTCGGAGGTAGGGGGTACTGGGGTGGTAGGGGACTCCCCGTAGTACCGGGGAGGGA
>NZ_LIRL01001284.1 GCF_001419795.1 Streptomyces niveiscabiei | reverse complement strand
GGGGTGACGGGCGTTCGGCTGCGAGGGCATGGGGCGTCGGGGGCTCGGGCGTGGGCTGCTCCGGTCGGCTTCCTCCCCTCTCCCGTGCCGTCAGCGGCGTCTGTGGCGGGCCTCGTCCAAGGTCCACGCCGTTGCCGGTGTCGTGGTCAGTGCCGTGCACCAGCCGCCGAGGACGTCCGTCGGGTAGTGCGCGCCCAGGGTGACCTGGGCCCAGCCCATGGCGGCGCCCGCGATCAGGGCGGCGCCCAGGACCAGTGTCAGGCCCGGGAGTCTGCCCAGACCTAGTCGGCCGGCCGTGAGGAGGCCCACCGCCAGCGCGAGCGATGTGAGGAAGGCGGTGTGGCCGCTGGGGTAGGACAGGTTGTCGGGGCCGTGGATCGTGCGGCCCACGACATGTTTGAGGAGCGTCGCCGTCGCCACGCTGGCGGCGACGGACGCGATGACGAGGAGCGCGGCTCGGGGCCGGCGCAGGACCAGGCAGCCCGTCAGGGCGGCGCCCACCAGCAGCGCGGCGCCGAGGGGTTCGCCCAGGAAGTCGACGGTCAGGGCGACGTCCCGCCAGCCCGGGCCCGCCTTCTCCAGGGCCGTCGAGATCGGGGTGTCCGCGCTACTGGGTTCGCTGTCACCGGCGTACAGGATCGCGAGGGCGGCGACGGCGAGGGCCGCGAGGAGCGCGGTCAGCCCGAGCCAGCGGCGTAAGGGAGGGGGGAGCGCCGGGGTCACGGGCCGCTGCTCCGCCGTCGGACCACTGGCACGGGAGCCCCCCTCGTCGTATCCCCTCGTCACCCTAACGCGGGGCTCACCTCGTCAGGGCGGGAGCGGGGAGATACGGCGAGATATTGCGCCACGCCCGCTCGACGTACTCCTCCTTCTCCCCGACCGGCGCGACGTAGTGCAGCGCGCTCTCGGCGGCCTCGTGTCCCTTGAGGCGCGCGAGGAGCCATCCGGCGAGGTAGGGGGAGGCGAGGCAGCCACCGGCGGTGGCGATCGTGTCGTCGGCGTAGAAGGGCTGGTCGAGGACGTCGACCCCGGCCGCGACGACCCAGGGTTTGCTGACCAGGTCCGTGCAGGCGGGGATGGTGTCGAGGAGCCCGAGCCGGGCCAGGACGAGCGCGCCGGAGCACTGCGCGCCGATGAGCTGGCGGGCGGGGTCGAGCCCGCGCAGGACGTCCATGATCGCCGGGTTCTCGACGACCTCGCGGGTGGCGACCCCGCTCCCGACGATCACGGCGTCGGCGGCGCAGGCGTCCTCGAGGGTGGACATCTGCTCGACGACCACCCCGTTCATGGACGTGACTTTGGGGGTGGGGGTCGCGAGGGTGACCTTCCAGTCGTCGTCCTTGACGCGGTTGAGGACACCGAGGGCGATGAGGGAGTCGAGTTCGTTGTAGCCCTCGAAGGTGAGAATGGCGATGTGCACGGCGGCGTTCCCTTCCGTAGGCGAGGGTGTCGACGGTAGGAACCGGTGACCAGGACAGTCAAAGAATTGTCATGGATACACTTCGGCATATGGCGGCACCCCGGTACAAGGCCCTGGTCGACACGTTCGCGTCCGACATCCGCGCGGGCCGCCTCGCGGCGGGCGTCCGGCTGCCGACCCACCGCGCGCTCGCCGCCCGCGAGGGCATCGCCCTGGTGACCGCGACGCGCGTGTACGCCGAGCTGGAGGCGATGGGCCTGGTCAGCCGGGAGCAGGGCCGGGGGACGTTCGTACGGGACATCGCGGTGCCCGAGGGCCACGGGATCGACCAGCAGGTCATCGCGACGGACGCGGTCGACCTGAACTTCAACTACCCGTCCCTGCCCGAGCAGGCCGGCCTCCTGCGGCAGGCCCTGCGGGAGACGGCCACCTCCGGGGAGCTGGACGCGCTGCTGCGCTACCAGCCGCACCGGGGGCGCGCCCAGGACCGGGCGTCGATCGCCCGGCACCTCGGGCACCGGGGGCTCGCCGTCGGCCCGGACCGGGTCCTCGTCGTCAGCGGGGCCCAGCACGGTCTGGCCGTCACCGTGATGGCGGCGCTCGCGCCGGGGGACGTCGTCGCGGTCGACGCGCTGACCTACCCGGGGTTCAAGGTCCTCGCGCAGGCGTTCCGCCTCGACCTGGCGCCCCTCCCCGCCGCCGCCCACGGCCCCGACCTGGACGCCTTCGAGAAGCTGTGCGCGACCCGCCCCGTACGGGCGCTCTACACGATGCCGACCCTCCACAACCCGCTGGGCTGGATCATGCCGGCGCCCGCCCGCGCCCGGCTGATCGAGACCGCCCGCCGGCACGGAGTCCTGATCATCGAGGACGCCACGTACGCCTACCTCGCCGAGGACCCGCCGCCCACGCTGGCCGCGAGCGCGCCCGACCTCGCCGTGTACGTCTCGGGGCTGTCCAAGAGCGTGGCCACCGGCCTGCGGGTCGGCTTCGTCGCTGCCCCGCCCCACCTGGTCGCGGCGCTGGAGCGCGCGATCCGGGCGACCACCTGGAACACCCCGGCGCTGTCGACGGCGATCGCGTGCCGGTGGCTGGACGACGGGACGGTGAGCCGTCTGGAGGCGCGCAAGCGTGAGGACGCCCGGGCCCGGCAGGTCATCGCCGCACAGGAGTTGGCGGGGCTGCCGCTGACCGGCCACCCCTCCTCGTACTTCACCTGGCTGAGGCTCCCCGACGACGCCCGCGCCGACCGCCTCACGGCCACCCTCGCGCGCCTACACATCTCGGTGAGCACGGCCGAGCCCTTCACCACCACGACGCACACGCCCCAGGCGCTGCGCCTCGCACTCGGCTCGACCGATCCGGACAGCCTCCGGTCGACCTTGCGGACGGTCCGGCGGGTCGTCGCCGAGGACGCGGCCGTCTGACGACCGGGCAACCGGTCGACGCCGCACACGGGCTCACCGAGCCGATGATCACCGTCGTGTGAACGCCGGATACCCCGGCAACGCCTCCACCTCCCACCATCCGGCGACCTCCCGCGACAACGCCCGCATCACCTGCGTGAACGCCGGAAACTCCGCCGGCTCGCCGGCCGACTCCCAGCGGTGCCGCAGCACTTGACGCCGGGTCGGCACCGGAACCCGCGCCCGGTGCAGCGGCCCGTCCACCGCCGTGCGCGGCAGCAGCCTCACCGTCGCGTCGACCGTCCACACAGCGCGCCGCCCGGGAGCCCTGCCGAGGACGCGCTGAAGCTCCTCGCGTCGTGGTCGGCGACGGCAGGACGGGGTCGCGGCCGGGGTGAGCGGCGCCGGGGCCGCGTAGCTGTCGTCGTACCGGTCGTGGGGTGGGGCGGTGCGGCTCACCCCCCTGCACCGCCCCGCCCGACGGTCATGCTCCCCGCCGGGTCGACCGGCGAGGTATCAGCACCGGCTCGACGAGCCGGTGGCGGTCCGCTCCGCCGCGGGTGTTGATGACCGCGAGCAGGAGGTCGACCGCTTCGCTGCCGAGGAGGTCGGGGCGGAGGGTGAGGGTGGTGACGGGCGGGGTGGTCGTGGCGTAGGCGGGGTCCTCGCTGACGCAGGCCGCGAGGAGGTCCTCGGGGACGCGCAGGCCGCGGCGGTGGGCGGCGGACAGGATCGTGTGGCCCGAGTCGGTGTAGAGGCCGATCACGGCGTCGGGGGTGCGGTCGAGGAGGCGGTCGACCGCTTCCTGTTCGCCCGTGGGGTAGTCGTGCGGCGTGAACTCCTCGATCAGGGCGGGCGCGTGGCGTCGCGCGCACCAGGTCCGGTACGCCTGCGCCGCCAGCTGCGGGTACGCGTCGTCGTGGACCGGCAGGGCGAGTCCGATGCGCCGCGCGCCGGCGTCGGCGAGGTGGTCCAGGAGGCGGTGGACGCCCGCTGGGGTGTCGGCGTCGACCCAGGCGTCGCCGTGGTGGGGTACGGGCGGGCGTCCCTCGCTGACCATGGGGATGCCGCGCTCGCGGAGGATGGCGCGGACGGGGTCGTCGGCGCGGGGTTCGACGTGGATGACGCCGTCCATGGGGGTGGTGAGCCACATCCAGGGCGACATGGAGTTGGGCAGGGCGAGGAGGAGGTAGCCGCGTTCGTGGGCGGCGGCCAGGGCGCCCAGGGTCAGGTCGGCGTAGTACGGGATCGCGGTGTACGGGACGGGGAGGTCGCCGTAGGTGGTCATGGTCAGGCCGAGGACCCCGGTGGCGCCGCGGGCGAGGGCGCGGGCCGTGCCGGCCGGGGCGTACCCGAGGTCGCGGGCGGCGGCCAGGACACGGCGCCGGGTGTCCTCGGAGAGGCGGCCGGTGCCGTTGAGGGCGTTGGACACGGTGGCCGCGGAGACTCCGGCGCGTACGGCGACGGCGCCGAGTGTGGGCCGCCGCCAGGCGCGTGAACTCGTCATACGCGCCCCAACTGCCGCTTGTGGTTAAGGACTTAATCACTCAGCCTACCGGCGACACCGGCCGCGATGTGAGGAGTGGTGAGATGTCGGACGCCATCGAGAAGTCGGACACCTGCCAGAAGTCGGACGCCTGCGAGCAGCACGGGCCGCTGCGGCGGCGTACGTTCCTGGCCTCGGCCGGTGCGGGCGCGCTCGCGGTGGCGACGCCGGCGCGGGCGGCCACCGGCCGGGCCGCGACCGCTGTCGTGAACGGCAGAGTGTTCACCGGGTCGGGCCCCTGCGCGCAGGCGGTGGCCGTCGGCGGTGACGGGAGGATCCTCGCGGTGGGCTCCGACGCGGAGATCCGCCGCCGTACCGGGCCCCGTACGGTGATCGTCGACGCGCGCGGCGGCACCGTGATGCCGGGCATCCAGGACGGGCACATGCACCCTCTCGCTGCCGCCGCCCAGTCCCTCAACCCGTCGTTGCGCAACGAGAGCCTGACGGTCCCTCAATTCCGGGCCCGGCTCCAGGAGATGCTGGACGCGACGGCGGAGCAGGAGCCGGACGGCTGGCTCCAGGTGACCGACTGGAACCCGGTCGGCCTGCTGCCCGCCGGCACGGTCGCGGACCGGACGCTGCTCGACGCGCTGAACACGCGCCGGCCGGTCTATCTCCAGGGCTCGGACTTCCACAACAGCCTCGTCAACACCCGGGCGCTCGCTCTCGCGGGCGTCGACCGCACCACCCCCGACCCGCCGGGCGGCCGGATCGTCCGCGACCGTGCGGGCGAGCCGACCGGCCTGTTCAAGGACGACGCGCAGGCCCTGGTCTCCCGGGTGATCCCGCCCCCGAGCGCGGAGCGTCTCGAAGCCGCGCAGGCCAGGATGGCGGATGCGCTGCTGGCCGCCGGGATCACGTCGTTCCTGGACGCCTCCAGCGACGAGGGCAGCGTCCGTACCTACGCCGCCCTGATGGCCAAGGGCCTGCTCCCCCAGCGCATCACCCCCGCCCTGGTGATCGACGCCGGCCTCGCCGCGAAGCCCCGCGAGGCGGCCGAGTTCCTGCGGGACATCCGTACCCGGTACGCCGGACCGGCCGCGCTGCGCCTGACCACCGCGAAGGTGTTCCTCGACGGCGTGATGGAGTTCCCCGCCCAGACGGCCGCCCTGCTGACCCCGTACCTGGACGCCGACGGCAGGCCCACCGACCACCGCGGCGAGCTGCACGTCGGCGTCCAGGTACGGGG
>NZ_LIRL01001283.1 GCF_001419795.1 Streptomyces niveiscabiei | reverse complement strand
AACGGCTCGTCCAGCAGCAGGAGATCGGGCTCGCGCACCAACGCCCGTGCCAGCGAGGCGCGTTGGGCCTCGCCGCCGGAGAGTGTCCTGGGCCACGCGTCCGCCCGGTGACCGAGCCCGACCTCCTCAAGTGCCTTGTCGGCGACGTCCCTTGAGGGATTGCCCGGCAGTCCGAGCAGCACGTTGCGCCACACCCTCTTCCACGGCATCAGCCGCGGCGCCTGGAACGCGACCGCTTTACGGCGCGGCACCAGCACCGTCCCCTCGATCTCCCGGTCGAGCCCCGCGAGGATCCTCAGCAGCGTCGACTTCCCGCACCCGCTGCGTCCGAGCAGGGCGACGAACTCGCCCGGCCTGATGTCGAGTTGAAGGTCGTCGATGACGGCACGCCCGTCGAAGGACCGCGTCAGCCCCTCGACCCGCACCGCCTGTCCGGTCACCGGCCGGTGAACGTCGGTCGCCATTGCAGCAGCACCCTCTCCAGAGAACGGACCACGAAATCGGCGAACAGGCCGAGGAACGCGTACACGATCAGGCAGACCACGATCACGTCCGTACGCAGGAAGTCCCGCGCCTGCACCATCAGGAACCCGATCCCCGAGTCCGCGTTGACCTGTTCGGCGAAGACCAGCGCGAGCCAGGCGATGCCGAGCGAGTACCGCAGCCCCGTCAGCGCGCCGGGCAGCGCGCCCGGCAGCACGACATGCCGGACCAGCCCCCATCGCGTGAGCCCCAACGACTCGCCCGCCTCGACGAGTTGGGCGTCCACGCCGCGGATCCCGGCGTACACGTTCAGGTACAGCGGGAACGTCACCCCGAGCGTGATGATCGCGACCTTCGGCGTCTCGCCGATCCCGAACCAGATGATGAACAGCGGGATCAGACCCACGAACGGCACGGTCCGCAGCATCTGCACCGGCGCGTCCACGAGATCCTCGCCGACCCTGAACAGCCCTGAGAACAGGGCGAGTCCGGTGCCGATGAGAGTGCCGAACAGCAGCCCGAGGGCCACGCGCTGGAGCGACGTACCCATCGCCGACGTGAGCGAACCGTCGGCGATGGGTACGTCGC
>NZ_LIRL01001282.1 GCF_001419795.1 Streptomyces niveiscabiei | reverse complement strand
CCCTGTCGGCGGCGGGCCCGGTGAGCCCTCCGGCGAAGGTGATGCCGCCCGCCGACCTCGCCGCCCCGCACCCCGCCGCCCCGCACCCCGTGGCCGCGCCGCACCGGGCGGCGGCCCGGGTCTGACACCGGCTTCCCGGCGGCCCAGGGGCGCGCTCCGCCCGGTCTCACTCCACGGCCACGGCTCCCAGCACCCCGAGCCGTGCCGCCCTGCGGGCCGGCCTCAGCGCGGCGAGCACGCCCGCCGTGAGCCCCACCAGCGCGACGACCGCGAGCCTCGACACCGGTACGGCGAAGGCGAATTCGCTGTCGCTCGCCCCGTCGGAGGCCCTGACGAGCACCCAGCCGAGGAAGCCGCCCAGCGCCAGCCCGCCCGTCGTGCCGAACGCCGCGACGAGGACGGACTCCCAGCGGACCATCGCCCGCAGTTGCGCGCGGGTCTGGCCGACCGCCCTCAACAGCCCCAGTTCCCGGGTGCGTTCGTGGATCGCGAGGGTCAGCGTGTTGGCGATGCCGAGCAGCGCGATGAGGACGGCGAGCGCGAGCAGCGCGTAGACGAGGGTGAGCATCATGTCGATGCCGCCCGCCGAGGACCGGGCGTACTCGTCCCGGGTCTGCACCTCCGGATCGCCGTACTGTGCGGCGACTTGCTCGACGGCCGCCTTGCCGGCGTGTTCGCCGACGCCCTTCTTGAGGGACACCGCGACCAGGGTGTCGTGGTCCTGCGTGCGGTGCGGGGCCCATGCCTGGCGGGTGATGACGTAGTCGCCTGCGAGTTCCGAACGGCCGTACAGGGCGCGGACGGTGAAGGTGAGGCGTTGGCCGTCGGTGAAGGTGAGGCGGGCCGGGGAGCCGACCGTCAGGTGCTGCTTGCGGGCCTCCGCGCGGGTGAGGGCCAGGCCGTCGGCGCCGAGTGAGGCCATGTCGCCCTGGATCGTGCCGAGTTCGAAGGTGCGGGCGAGGGCGGCGGGGTCGGTGACCGTCAATTCCCTGCCGTCGCCGTTCACTTCGGCCACGCCCTTGCCGAGACCCACGGCCGTGCCGACCTCCGGCAGCCTGTCGAGCGCCGGGGCCAGCCTCGGGCTCAGTCCGCTGCCGCCCGCGCCGAACGCCGGTGCGCTCACGGCGAGATCGCCCGCGAAGGACCGTGCGACGGTCTGGTCCATCGTCGCCTTGAGCGAGGCCCCGAACACGGTGAACAGGGACACGACGGCCACGCCGATCATCAGCGCGCTCGCCGTGGCGGCCGTACGCCGGGGGCTGCGCAGGGCGTTGCGCAGGGCCAGGGCGCCGGTGACGCCCCGCAGTCTCGCCAGCGGTCCGCCGAGCACCCGTATCACGGCCGACGACGCGACCGGGCCCAGCACGACGAAGGCCGCGAGGACGAGTACGGCGCCGACTCCCGCCGTCCACAAGGACGGTGAGACCAGGACGCCCGCCGAGACCGCCAGCAGCGCGACCCCGGCGACGGCCCGCCCGCGTGACGTGCCCGACGCGTCGACCGCCACGTCCCGCAGCGCCGCGAGCGGTGCCGTCCGTCCGGCGCGTACGGCGGGGAGCAGCGCGGAGAGCAGGCACACCGCCGTGCCGACCAGCAGCGGCAGGGTGAGCGAGAGCGCGCTGATCACCAACTCGCCGTCGGGGAAGGGGAATCCGATCGCCGGGAACAGGGCCTTGAGCGCGGCGGCGATGCCGAGGCCGCCCGCCAGGCCGGCCGCCGAGGCGGTGAGCGCCACAACGGCCGCCTCGGTGAGGGTGGTTGCCGTGACCTGCCGCCGGGATGCTCCTACCGCCCGCAACAGGGCGTTCTCCCGGGTGCGTTGGGCGACGACGATCGCGAACGTGTTGTGGATGGAGAACGTCGCGACCAGCAGGGCGATCCCGGAGAAGACCAGCAGCAACGCCGTGAAGACATCGAGGAACTGACGGGCGATCATGTTCGTGTCCTCGCGGGCCGACTCCTGACCGGTGATGGCCTCGATTCCCTTGGGGAGTACGGGAGTCAGCCGCTCGACCAGATCCTGCTGGCTCACCCCGTCCGCCGCCCGCACCAGGATGCTCGTCGCGAGGCCGGGGCGTGCGGTGAGGTACCGCTCCGCGTCCGCCCTGGTCAGACCCGTGTAGGTGACCTGGGCCATGCCGTCGGCGCCGCCGAACGTCGCCAGGCCCACGATCCTGACCCGTACCGGGTCGGGGGTGCGCAGGATCGTCGTGTCGCCGAGACGCAGACCGCCCTTCTTCGCGGTGGCCCGGTTCACGACCGCCTCTCCGGAGTGCGCGGGCGCGCGGCCCTCGGCCAGGCGGTACGGGTTCAGGCGCGGGTCGGTGATCCAGTTGCCCGCGAGAGTGGGCGGGCCCTTGCCGCCGATGGGGTTCCCGTCGCGGCCGAGGAGCTGCCCGGCGCCCTGGATGTCGGGCTCGGCGGCGGCGACGCCGGGGACGCCGGCGAGGTCGCGCACCAGCGCGGTCGGCACCGGCGCCGTACGCCCTGGCTGTCGCCCGGCGTGGTGATCGCGTCCGCGCCGCGCACGACCGCGTCCGTACCGGCCGTCGCGCTGCCGAACATCGTGTCGAAGCCGGCGCGCAGGGTGTCGCCCATCACGAGGGTGCCGGCGAGGAAGGAGACACCGAGGAAGACGGCAAGGAAGGTGCCGGCGAAGCGGCGGGGGTGGGCGCGGAGGGTGGTG
>NZ_LIRL01001281.1 GCF_001419795.1 Streptomyces niveiscabiei | reverse complement strand
CCCCCGGCCTGTGCGTGCAGGTCGGAGACGTACGGCGACGCCCAGCGCCGCACGGCGTGCACGTGCCCCGGCTCCTCGCCGGCCCGCAGGACGAGCAACTCCCCGTCGCTCCACCGCCCCCACCCCTGGCAGGGCAGCGGCGCGGCGAACTCCTCGCGGATCGTGTTGTACGACAGCAGCAGCGCACGGCCGTCACCGGCGAAGGCGTAAAGGACGTCCTCCCCGTACGGCGAGCGCACCTCGCGCTCGAACTCCAGCCCCCCGGCGTCGAGTTCGAAGGTCTTGTGCGCGCCGGAGGCCAGGCAGTAGCCGCCGGGGAAGACGATGCCCTGGTCGTCGGGGAGGCGTCGGCAGGCCTGCCCGATGCCGTCGAGGCGGACGACGGTCCGGGTCAGGGTGTTGACGACGAGGTACCGGTGGACGGGCTCGCGGTAGGGGCGGACCCGGACGAGGACCAGGGGGCCTACGCGGGCGTGCGCGATGTCGGCGTCGGCGAGGGACTGGAGGGGTTCGGCGACGGGCTCGGTGTGGAGGGTGGCACCCGCGTCACCCAGGTCCCGCAGGTCCCGCAGGTCCTGTCGGCTCTGCCGGTTCTGTCGATCCCCCCGGTCACCCCGGTCACCCCGGTCGGCCGTCTCCCCCGCGTCACCCATGTAGTCCCCGTCGGCCGCGAGCGTGAGGACGCCCTCCGCCGTCGAGATCCGCAGCCCCTCCGGAAGCCGCGCGTACCGCCCCTGGACGTGGTCCTCCCGTACTACCTCCGTCCACCGGAAGTCGTACCTCTCAGGCCGTACGAGATCCCGGTCGCCTCGCGCGTCGAGAAACTCCGGCCGCCCGCCAGGTGTGAGAGCCCACCGCAGGACGCGGATGTCGTCGGCCTTCTCGCCGGTCCGGAAGACGGCCAGCAGGCGGTCGTCGGTGAGGCGGAGGCGCAGGAGGCGGGCTTGGCGGTAGTAGCGGTGGAGGTCGGTGAACTCCCGTACGAAGTCCGGGGAGTCGAGGAGTCCGGGCAGGGCGTCGGCCGGGACGCGGGTCAACTCGCGGTCGTACAGGGCGAGTACGTCGGCGACCTGGCGTCCGGCGCGGTGGTCGCCGTCGGCTCCCGTGTCGTATCCGGCGTCGTATCCGAACAGGAGGAAGTCGCCGATGCCGACGATGTCCCGGGGCAGGACGGGGTGTTCGGTGCGCAGGGCGTCCGTGCCGGTGAGGGTGAGGCCGGTGGC
>NZ_LIRL01001280.1 GCF_001419795.1 Streptomyces niveiscabiei | reverse complement strand
CCCCCCAGGCCCGCACGGACGCCGCCCTCCGCTACACCCGCGGCACCCAGGACCTACGCCTCAGCGCCGAACTCCCCCCGGAGTGGCGGGAGATCATCCAGTCCTGCCTGACCCCGGCCCACACCACCCGCCCCACCGCAAAGGACCTGCTGCGCCGGGTGGAGTCGGCAACGGAGTCCACCCGCTCACCCCGCCTGCCCCGCCTGCGCCCGCGCCGCGTGCCCCGCCTGCGCCTCGCGGCGGCGATCCTCCTGGCGGGCGCGATGACAGCCACGTACGCGTACGCCGAGAACCGTTCCGACGGTCCTACCTACGGCTACCACCGCTGCCCCTACCCCAGCGTCTGCTTCTTCAGCGGCCCCAACGGCACCGGCGAGATGTGCTCCTGGCGGGACGCCGACCCCGACTGGCTCTCGGGCCGCGAGACCTGCATGTGGAGCGCGACCATCCCCGTCCGCTCGATCTACTACAACGCGGACGAGTCGACGGGCCTCGGAGGCGTCGCCTACTACCGGGGCCGCAACTACGTCCCCGTAGGCATCGACATCACCCGCCCCAACTCCCACATGCGCACGGGCTGCACGGCCCAGCGCAACCAAGGCAACCTGGCCGGCACCTACTCACCCCTGTCCCACCAGCTGATCGTGCACTGCGGCTGACACGCGGAACAGGGGTGCCTCGTCCGCCGGCGCCCGCCCTACGCGTGCGCGTCGGCGAACCGGGCGAACGCCGCGCGGGTCAGTGGGCCGGCGTACCCGTCGATCGGGCCGGTGTAACCCGACGTCTCCTTCAGCTGGGTCTGCAAGGCCCTGATCGTGCCGTCGCCGACGATTCCGTCGATCGGGCCCTCGTAGCCCCAGTTCTGGAGGCAGCGCTGGTACGCCTTCCAGCTCTGGGGGCCGAGCAGACCGTCGATGGCGTCGTCGTACTCCCAGAACTCGGCCAGCCAGCGCTGGACGTTTCTGGCCTGCGCACGGGTCAGGCCGAGGTTGACGACGGCGTGCGTGGAGGCCGACTCGGCCACCGCCGCCCGCTCCTGCGCGGCCGGTGCCGCGAAGCTCGGGGTCGCCGTCGCGAGCCCTCCGGCGGTGAGACCGACCACTGCTGCCGCGCTGACCAGTGCCTTCGACAGAACGAGGCGTCGCATTCCGTGTTCCTTCCCTCGGACTCGGTGTGACGCCTGCCAGTCTCCGGGCTGGGGCGGGTCCTGGGTACCTGACAGGTATCAGGGACCCACCCGCAGCCTCGGACCGGCGTTCCCGTGCGGCTCAGTGGAAGAAGTGCCGCGTCCCCGTGAAGTACATCGTCACGCCCGCCTTCTGCGCCGCCTCGACGACGAGTTCGTCGCGGACCGAACCGCCGGGCTGGACGACCGCCTTGACGCCGGCCGCGGTGAGGATCTCCAGGCCGTCGGGGAAGGGGAAGAACGCGTCGGACGCGGCGTACGAACCCTGCGCCCGCTCGGCCCCGGCCCGCTCGACGGCCAGCTTCGCCGAGTCGACCCGGTTGACCTGCCCCATGCCGACCCCGACGGACGCCCCGTCCTTCGCCAGCAGGATCGCGTTGGACTTGACCGCCCGGCACGCCTTCCACGCGAACGCCAGCTCGGCCAGCTCCTCGGCGGAGAGGGCCTCACCCGTCGCCAGCGTCCAGTTCGCGGGATCGTCGCCGTCGGCCTGGAGCCGGTCGGCGACCTGGAGCAGCGCCCCGCCCCCGATGGGCTTCAGCTCGACCGGCGCGGACGGGCCCTGCGGAGCCTTCAGCACCCGGATGTTCTTCTTCTTGGCGAGCGCTTCGAGCGCGCCCTCCTCGTAGTCCGGCGCCACGATGACCTCGGTGAAGATCTCCGCGACCTGCTCGGCCATCTCCTTGGACACCGGCCGGTTCACGGCGATGACCCCGCCGAACGCCGACAGCGGGTCACACGCGTGCGCCTTGCGGTGCGCCTCCGCGACATCCGAACCCACCGCGATCCCGCACGGGTTCGCGTGCTTGATGATCGCGACGGCCGGCTCGTCGTGGTCGTACGCGGCCCGGTGCGCGGCGTCCGTGTCCGTGTAGTTGTTGTACGACATCTCCTTGCCGTGCAACTGCTCGGCGACCGCGAGCCCGGTCCCGCTGCCGTCGACGTACAGCGCGGCCGGCTGGTGCGGGTTCTCCCCGTAGCGCAGCGTGTTCTCGCGGGCCCAGGTCGCCCCCAGGAAGTCGGGGAACCGCGACTCGTCGGCGGGGGCGTAGTCGGACGCGAACCACGACGCGACGGCCACGTCGTACGCGGCGGTGTGCTGGAACGCCTCCGCCGCGAGCCGCTTGCGCGTGGCCAGGTCGAACCCGCCGTCCGTGACGGCCTTCAGGACGTCCGCGTACCGCGCCGGGCTCGTCACCACGGCCACCGACGGGTGGTTCTTCGCGGCGGCGCGCACCATGGACGGCCCGCCGATGTCGATCTGCTCCACGCACTCGTCCGCGCTCGCCCCGGACGCCACCGTCTCCCGGAACGGGTACAGGTTGACGACCACCAGGTCGAACGGCTCGACCCCGAGCTCGGCGAGCTGCTCGCGGTGGCTCTCCAGCCGCAGGTCCGCGAGGATCCCGGCGTGCACCTTGGGGTGCAGGGTCTTGACCCGCCCGTCGAGGCACTCGGGGAACCCGGTCAGCTCCTCGACCTTCGTGACGGGGACGCCGGCGCCCGCGATGCGCGCGGCGGTGGAGCCGGTGGAGACGAGCTGGACCCCGGCCGCGTGCAGGCCCTGGGCCAGCTCCTCCAGGCCGGTCTTGTCGTACACGCTGACGAGCGCGCGGCGGATCGGACGCTGGTTCGCAGCGGTCACGTTCTCGGCGGTCACGGGATAACTACCTTTCGTCCCTCAATGCGGTGGCCGTTGCGGGCGATCCGCCCCACGACCTCGACGAGCAGCCTTCGCTCGACTTCCTTGATGCGCTCGTGCAACGTGCTCTCGTCGTCCTCGTCCCGGACCTCGACCACGCCCTGGGCGATGATCGGGCCGGTGTCGACGCCGTCGTCGACGAAGTGGACGGTGCAGCCGGTGACCTTCGCCCCGTACGCGAGCGCGTCCCGCACTCCGTGGGCGCCGGGGAAACTCGGCAGCAGCGCGGGGTGCGTGTTCACGAACCGGCCGCCGAACAGGGCCAGGAACTCCTTGCCGACGATCTTCATGAACCCCGCCGAGACCACCAGGTCCGGTTCGTACGCGGCGACGGCCCCGGCGAGCGCGGCGTCCCACCCGTCCCGCGTCTCGTGGTCCTTCACGCTGACGACGAACGTCGGGATCCCCGCGCGTTCGGCCCTGGCGAGGCCCTCGATCCCGGCGCGGTCCGCGCCGACCGCCACGACCTCGGCGCCGTACTCCCGCGCTCCGGTTCCGGCGATGTGGTCCAGCAGGGCCTGGAGGTTCGTACCGGAGCCGGAGACCAGGACGACCAGGCGTTTGGGGGCGGGGGCCGGGTCGGCCACGTTCGGGGACCTTTCTCGCGGTCGGTGTTTGTGCGGTCGTACGAATGCTTCGCGCCCTCGGATACGGGGAAGTCTACGAAGCGGCCGACCGTCAGCAACGATACCGGCACACCCGGCGGCCCCCACGGGACGGGGGCGGGGCCGGGAGGTAGCGTCTGCGGGGAGCGGACTCGGGAACGCGGCGGTGGTGTGGCACGTTTCCGGAGTGACAGCTCATTTCAGACCGATCGGCACAGGGGAGGTGGGGGCGGCCCCCCTCCTCGCCGGCCGGCCCGAACAGGGAGTCCACCGGACCGCCCTGCCCGTCCGACTGACCTCCGACTCACCTAGGGAAGACGCTCACTTGATGCCGGACCGCAGTCTGCGACCCTCCACCCACTCCCCCCTCC
>NZ_LIRL01000128.1 GCF_001419795.1 Streptomyces niveiscabiei | reverse complement strand
CCCCTCCCCGTACGCTGTGATCCCCCGAACAGCCCACCGAAGGGAAACGTTCCGATGGCGATCCAGGTCGGCGAGAAGGCTCCGGACTTCGAGCTCAAGGACAATCACGGCGCGACCGTGAGGCTCTCCGACTACCGGGGGAGTAAGAATGTCGTACTGATGTTCTACCCTTTCGCGTTCACCGGCGTGTGCACCGGCGAGCTGTGCGAGGTCAGGGACAACCTGCCGAAGTTCGAGGACCGGGACACGCAGGTGCTGGCCGTGTCGAACGACTCCATCCACACGCTGAGGGTGTTCGGGGAGCAGGAGGGGCTTGAGTACCCCTTGCTCAGCGACTTCTGGCCGCACGGCGAGGTCTCGCGCGCGTACGGCGTCTTCGCCGAGGACAAGGGCTGCGCGGTACGCGGCACGTTCGTCATCGACAAGGACGGCATCGTCCGCTGGACGGTCGTCAACGCGCTCCCGGACGCCCGGGACCTCGGCGAGTACGTCAAGGCCCTCGACACCCTGTGATTTCTTCCGGGCCAGGGCCTGCGGGGCGCGGGAACCCGTCACTAGGATCGGATCGTTGATCCGGCATATCCGACGTACGACGGGGCTCCCCGCCCCGGGAATCCAAGGGAGGACTCGTGGGAGTCAGCCTCAGCAAGGGCGGCAATGTCTCGCTGACCAAGGAGGCCCCGGGCCTGACCGCGGTCATCGTCGGTCTGGGGTGGGACGTCCGCACCACGACCGGCACCGACTTCGACCTGGACGCCAGCGCCCTGCTGGTGGACTCGTCCGGCAAGGTCGCCAGCGACGCGAACTTCGTCTTCTTCAACAACCTCAAGAGCCCGGACGGCTCGGTCGAGCACACCGGCGACAACATCACCGGTGAGGGCGAGGGCGACGACGAGCAGATCAAGGTCAACCTCGCCGGCGTCCCCGCCGACGTCGACAAGATCGTCTTCCCGGTCTCGATCTACGACGCCGAGAACCGCCAGCAGTCCTTCGGCCAGGTCCGCAACGCCTTCATCCGCGTCGTGAACCAGGCGGGCGAGGCCGAGATCGCCCGCTACGACCTCTCCGAGGACGCGTCGACGGAGACCGCGATGGTCTTCGGCGAGCTGTACCGGCACGGCGCGGAGTGGAAGTTCCGCGCCATCGGCCAGGGCTACGCCTCGGGCCTGCGCGGCATCGCCCAGGACTTCGGCGTCAACGTCTGACGCCCCGCTCCCACGTTCCCGGCCCCGCTCCCGTTTAGGGGCGGTGCCGGGCGCGCAGGACAACCAGCAGAGGCACCACCAGGGGAGGACAGCAACATGGGCGTCACGCTCGCCAAGGGAGGAAACGTCTCCCTGTCCAAGGCCGCTCCGAACCTCACGCAAGTGCTGGTCGGGCTCGGCTGGGACGCGCGCTCCACCACCGGCGCACCCTTCGACCTCGACGCCAGCGCCCTGCTGTGCAACAGCGGCCGGGTCCTGGGCGACGAGTGGTTCGTCTTCTACAACCAGCTGAAGAGCCCGGACGGCTCGGTCGAGCACACCGGCGACAACCTGACCGGCGAGGGCGACGGCGACGACGAGTCGCTGATCGTCGACCTCTCCAAGGTCCCCGCCCACTGCGACAAGATCGTCTTCCCGGTCTCGATCCATCAGGCCGACGAGCGCGGCCAGACCTTCGGCCAGGTCGCGAACGCGTTCATCCGCGTCGTCAACCAGGCCGACGGCCAGGAACTCGCCCGCTACGACCTCTCCGAGGACGCCTCCACGGAGACCGCGATGATCTTCGGCGAGCTCTACCGCTACCAGGGGGAGTGGAAGTTCCGTGCAGTGGGACAGGGGTACGCGTCGGGTTTGCGGGGCATCGCTCTAGACTTCGGAGTCAACGTTTCGTAAAGCCGAGTACGGCGCGGGGGAGACCCGTACCTACGGATTGGGTAGCCAGTGCTTCTGAAAACCTTTGGCTGGTCGTTCGCGGTCACCGCGCTCGGCCTGGCCGTCGGGGTCCTCTACGACGGATGGACCGGCCTCGGCGTCGTGGCGATCCTGTCCATCCTCGAGATCTCCCTGTCCTTCGACAACGCGGTGGTCAACGCCGGGATCCTGAAGAAGATGAACGCCTTCTGGCAGCGCATCTTCCTCACCGTCGGCGTGCTCATCGCGGTGTTCGGCATGCGGCTGGTCTTCCCGGTCGTGATCGTCGCCATCAGCGCCAAGCTGGGCCCGATCGAGGCCGTCGACCTCGCCCTCAGCGACAAGACCCGCTACCAGGAGCTGGTGACCGACGCGCACGCGTCGATCGCCGCCTTCGGTGGCATGTTCCTGCTGATGATCTTCCTCGATTTCATCTTCGAGGACCGGGACATCAAGTGGCTCGGCTGGATCGAGCGCCCGCTCGCCAAGCTCGGCAAGGTCGACATGCTGTCGGTCTGCATCGCGCTCGGCGTCCTGCTGCTCGCCGCGTTCACGGTCGCCCCCAACGCCCACATCCACGGCGGCGGGCACGTCGACAAGACCGAGACGGTCCTGCTCTCCGGCATCCTCGGCCTGATCACGTACCTCGTGGTCGGCGGCCTCTCCGGCTACTTCGAGGGCAAGCTCGAAGAAGAGGAGGAGCGGGAGCACGAGGCGGAGGAGGAGGCCAAGCGCGCGGGCAAGCAGAAGCCGGTCATCCTGCTCGCCGGCCGTGCCGCGTTCTTCATGTTCCTCTACCTCGAAGTCCTCGACGCGTCGTTCTCCTTCGACGGCGTGATCGGCGCCTTCGCCATCACCAACGACATCGTCCTCATGGCCGTCGGCCTCGGCGTCGGCGCGATGTACGTCCGGTCGCTGACCGTCTACCTGGTCCGCCAGGGCACCCTCGACGACTACGTCTACCTGGAGCACGGCGCGCACTACGCGATCGGCGCGCTCGCGGTGCTGCTGATGGTCACCATCCAGTACGAGATCCACGAGGTCATCACCGGCTCCATCGGCGTCCTGCTGATCGCCTGGTCCTTCTGGTCCTCCGTCCGCCGCAACCGCGCGCTGGCGGCGACCGAGGGAAAAGAGGGGTCTGACGACGCGAAGGCGGAGGTTTCCTCCGGAGTCTGACCTACGCGTCCGACAAACGCGTCTGACATGTGGACCGGAGTGTGATCAGCTTCCGGATGAGGAAAGCTACTTGGCGGGGCGGCTGTTCAACACGGCCGCCCCGCCGGGCATTTCACCGACGCGGGGTTCTACGAGAGGGACATGGGGCGGGAGATGGGCTTCTTCGACGGCCTGCTGGGCAGCCGCGCGGCCGACTTCGACTCGGGCAGCGCCGCGAGCAACGCGATCGAGCTGAGCAAACGGCACCCACAGGTCTCGCTGACGAAGCAGGGCGCGGCCAGCGGCAACCTCCGCGTCAACCTGACCTGGCGGATGCGGACCTCCGACTTCGGCGGCATGCAGCGCGAGAGCCTCCTGCGCCACCCCTTCAAGGCGCTCAAGCCCCCGGAGGTCGTCGGACACAGCCAGTCCATGGTCAACGTCGACCTCGACCTGGGCTGCCTCTACGAGCTCGCCGACGGCTCCAAGGGCGTCGTACAGCCGCTGGGCGGGCTGCTCGGGGACGTCAACGACGCGCCGTACGTCAAGCTCAGCGGGGACGACCGGTTCGGGTCGGCGTCGGGGGAGACGATGTACGTCAACCTCGACCACCGCGAGAACATCAAGCGGCTGCTGGTGTTCGTCTACATCTACGACCAGACGCCGGCGTTCGACCGTACCCACGCGATGGTCACGCTCTACCCGAGCAACGGGCCCCGAATAGAGGTCGGGCTCGACGAACGGCACCCCCAGGCGCGGTCCTGCGCGGTCGTGATGATCGAGAACGTCAAGGGGGAGCTGATGGTCCGCCGCGAGG
>NZ_LIRL01001279.1 GCF_001419795.1 Streptomyces niveiscabiei | reverse complement strand
GCGGGCGAGGAGGGCGCGCAGGGCGGGCGGTTCGGGGAGGGTGGAGACGTACCAGGCGCGGTCGCGGTGCAGGATCGCCGGGAGGCCGTCCAACTCGCCGCCCTTGTACGGGATGTGGTCGGTGCCGGGCTCGGGTTCCAGCTCCTCCGACCAGAGGGTTCCCCGGAAGCCCTCGCACTCGGCGGTCTCGTCCGCGTCGAGGGGCCACCACTCGTGCAGGGTGCGGATGCCGAACAGTTCACGCAGGCGCGCGTCCATTCCGCCGGGGCGGATGCGGTCGTCCTCGTCCGCGGCTCCGGTGAAGAAGCCGCAGACGAGGGTGCCGCCGCCGCGAACGTACGCGAGGAGGTTGTCGATCGCGGCGTCGGTGAGGAGGTAGAGGTGGGGCGCCACCACCAGCTTGTAGGCGGACAGGTCGTGTTCGGGGTGGGCGAAGTCGGTGGTCAGGTTCTCTTCCCACAGGGCTCGGTGCCAGGCGCGCAGGATCTCGGGGAGGTCGACGCGGGCGGAGGGGTGGGCGTCCTGGGCTCCGGCCCACCAGGAGTTCCAGTCGTGCAGGACGGCCACGTCGGATTTCTGAGGTGCCGTCAAGTGCGGTGCTATGGCCGGGAGTTCGGCGCCGAGCTGCTTGACCTCGGCGAACGTACGGCCCTGCTCCCCCGCGTGGCTGACCATCCCGGAGTGGAACTTCTCGGCGCCTTGGCTGGACTGGCGCCACTGGAAGTAGCAGACCGCGTCGGCGCCTCGGGCCACCGACTGGAGGGACCAGAGGCGGTTCAGGCCGCGGGGCTTGGGGTGGTTCACGCCGCGCCAGTTGACCGGGCCCGCCGCCTGCTCCATCAGCATCCAGGGGCCGTTGGCCTGGGAGCGGGTCAAGTCCTGGACCAGGGCGGCCTGTTGGGCGCCGAGGGGGTCGCGCGGGTCCGGGTAGAGGTCGACCGAGACGACGTCCTCCTCCTGCGACCACCGCCACGCGTCCTGGCCGATCCACAGGGGCATGAAGTTCGTCGTCACCGGGATGTGCGGGGTGTGCCGGGCGACGATGTCCCGTTCGGCGAGGTAGCACTCCAGGAGGGCGTCCGAGGTGAAGCGCCTGAAGTCCAGCACCTGGGCGGGGTTCTTGAGGTAGTGCGGGGTGCGCGGCGGGAGGATGCCGTCCCAGGTGTCGTAGCCCTGGCTCCAGAACGCCGTTCCCCAGGCGGAGTTGAGGGCGTCGAGGGTGCCGTAGCGGTCGCGGAGCCAGCGCCTGAAGGCGGCGGCTGCCTCGTCGCCGTAGTCGAACGTGCAGTACTCGTTGTTGATGTGCCACATCGTCAGCGCCGGGTGGGCCGCGTAGCGGGCGGCCAGGTCCTCGGTGATCGCCGCCGCGTAGTGGCGGTAGGTGGCACTGGAGTGGGAGAAGTGCTGGCGTCCGCCCCACCATTCGGTGCGGCCGTCCTCCGTGACGGGGAGGGTGTCGGGGTGGAGGCGGCCGAGCCAGGGCGGGGGTGAGG
>NZ_LIRL01001278.1:2964-3116 GCF_001419795.1 Streptomyces niveiscabiei | reverse complement strand
ACCCTGATGCCAGGGGACGGCGTTCCGTGTGACCATCGTCCGTATGCCGGACCCCGCAACCGCACCCCTCGTCGAACCGCGGCCTCTGCGCAAGCTCTACCGCAGCAGCGACGGCCGCTGGCTCGGCGGAGTGGCGCGGGGCCTCGCCGGGC
>NZ_LIRL01001278.1:2780-2939 GCF_001419795.1 Streptomyces niveiscabiei | reverse complement strand
GTGGGCGGCAAGCCGCCGCCGTCCCTCGTCACGACGGAGACCGCGCCCGACGGCCGCCGCAGGCTCGTCGCCCGCAAGCCGGACCGGGGCCAGATCCTCGCCCTGCTCCTCATGGTCGTCCTCGCGATGGTCTTCGTCGGCAGCGTCGACCTCGGCAAC
>NZ_LIRL01001278.1:0-2715 GCF_001419795.1 Streptomyces niveiscabiei | reverse complement strand
CGCCGTCCTCGTCGGCATCACCCTCCTCGCGGGCCCCTACCTCGTCCGCATGACGCAGGACCTCTCCGAGGAACGGCTGATGCGCATCCGCGCACAGGAGCGTGCCGAGGTCGCCGCGCACGTCCACGACTCCGTCCTGCACACCCTCACCCTGATCCAGCGCAACGCCGAGAACGCCCCCGAGGTCCGCCGCCTCGCCCGCGCGCAGGAACGCGACCTGCGCACCTGGCTGTACAAACCCGAGGGCACCGGCAAGGACGAGGCCGACGAACCCACCACCGTCGCCGACGCGGTACGCCGCAACGCGGCCGAGGTCGAGGACAAGCACGGCGTCCCCATCGAGGTCGTCGTGGTCGGCGACTGCGAACTCGACGAGCGCACGTCCGCGCAGATGCAGGCCGCGCGTGAGGCGATGGTCAACGCCGCCAAGTACGGTGGCGAGGGCGGAGCCGTCCAGGTCTACGCCGAGGTCGAGGGACGTACCGTCTTCGTGTCCGTCCGCGACCGGGGCCCCGGCTTCGACCCCGACGCGATCCCCGCCGACCGCATGGGCGTACGGGAGTCGATCATCGGGCGCATGGAGCGCAACGGCGGTACGGCACGGCTGCGGGCCGTGCCCGACGGCGGCACCGAAGTCGAGCTGGAGATGGAGAGGGCGGAGAAGACGTGACGAGCGAAGAGACGGGTCCTGAGCGCCGGGTGAGGGTCGTCCTCGTCGACGACCACCGGATGTTCCGTACGGGGGTCCAGGCCGAGATCGGCCGCACCGAGGAGACCGGCGTCGAGGTCGTCGGGGAGGCCGCGGACGTCGACCAGGCCGTCACCGTCATCACGGCGACCCGGCCCGAGGTCGTCCTCCTCGACGTCCACCTGCCCGGTGGCGGCGGCGTCGAAGTCCTGCGCCGCTGCGCGGACCTGGCGTCCGACCCGGAGCGGCCGGTGCGGTTCCTCGCGCTGTCCGTGTCCGACGCCGCCGAGGACGTCATCGGCGTGATCCGGGGCGGTGCGCGCGGGTACGTCACGAAGAACATCAACGGCGCGGATCTGGTCGCCTCCGTCTTCCGCGTCCAGGAGGGCGACGCCGTCTTCTCGCCCCGCCTCGCGGGGTTCGTCCTCGACGCGTTCGCCTCGACGGACGCGCCGCCGGTCGACGAGGACCTCGACCGGCTGACCCAACGCGAGCGCGAGGTCCTGCGGTTGATCGCGCGGGGGTACGCGTACAAGGAGATCGCCAAGCAGCTGTTCATCTCCGTCAAGACCGTCGAGTCCCATGTCTCTGCGGTACTGCGGAAATTGCAGCTGTCGAACCGGCACGAGCTGACCCGGTGGGCGACGGCTCGCCGGCTGGTGTGAGGTCCTTGGCGGTGTGAGGTCCTTTGGGATCAACTCGGCTTCACACCACCCGTGTCGCCCCCGCGAACGGCATCTCGTCGATCGGGGCGATGCGGACCGGTGCCGAGGGGTTCGGGGCGTGGATCATCCGGCCGTTGCCGATGTAGAGGCCCACGTGGCTGATGCCGGAGTAGAAGAACACCAGGTCGCCGGGGAGGAGTTGGGAGCGGGAGACACGCCGGCCCGCGCCGATCTGCGCGTACGTCGTACGGGGGAGGGAGAGGCCCGCCGAGCGGTACGCCGCCTGGATCAGACCGGAGCAGTCGAAGGCGTCGGGTCCGGTGGCGCCCCAGACGTAGGGGCTGCCGAGTTTGGCGTAGGCGTACGAAACAGCGGCAGCGGTACGGGAGTTGGGGGCCTGCGCCGAAGGGCCCGGCAGGGTGGTGCGGGTGCCCCGGGAGGTGCGGTGCGGTGTCGTCCCGGTGCCGCCGGTGACCTGTTCCCTTTCCCGCGCGGAGAGTTGGCCCAGCAGACTCCGTGCCGCCCCCAACTTCCCTGTCACCGTCTCCTTGTGCCGCCGCAGCTCCGCCCGGCGTGCGGTGAGCGACGCCAGTTCGACACGCGCAGCGCCGCGCAGCCGCTCCACCTCGGCGAGCTGGCGCCGTACCCGCGAGACCGCCGCGGACTGCCGGTCACCCGCGCGTTCCGCGAACGCGGCACCGTCGAGGTAGCGGTCCGGGTCACCGGAGAGCGCGAGCTGTACGGCGGGGTCGAGCGCGCCGTCGCGGTACTGGGCGGCGGCGAGCGAACCCAGCTTGTCCCGCTCGGAGTTGAGGCTCGCCTCCTGCCGTGCGGCCTCGTCCTGGAGGGAGTTGAGCCGCCGCTGGGCCGTGTCCGCCTTCTCCCGGGCGCCGTTGTACTGCTCGGTGGCCACCTCGGCCTCCCGGTACAGCTGGTCCACCTTCGCCTTCACCTGGGCCGCCGTCGGGGCGGGCTCGGCGTGGCCGGTCCCCTCGAAGGCCGTCGCGGTCGCCGCGCCCGCGAGGGCGAGGGTGGCGGCGGTACGGGCGGTGTGCGCGACGTTCGCGCGCTGACGGGGCTTGCGGTGCGCTGCCACGGTGGACCTGTCACGTCCTTTCGTACTGCCGCGTCCGGCGACGCCCCGCACAGGGGGAGCGCGACGCCGCCGGACCTTCTCGGCGGTGATGCCCGACTGCCGCCCCTGGCCCGGGCGGCGGTGGGGAGCCGGGCACCTGGAGCAGGACGCTAGGCCGCACTGTGACGTTTGAGTAACGCGATGTGCGGAAGTGGTTCCAGAGCGTTGTCGGGTGACCGTATCTGCGTACCGATCCCGCCTTCGAGGGCGGGATCGGTACGCAGATA
>NZ_LIRL01001277.1 GCF_001419795.1 Streptomyces niveiscabiei | reverse complement strand
ATCCAACAACCCCGTCCGAGCAGCCAACGCCGCAGCCTCCAACCTCGACCCCACCCCCAGCTTCATCAACACCCGCTGGACATGCGTACGGGCAGTGGACGGCGCGATCCCCATCCCCGCCGCGATGAGCCGCGTATCCTCGCCATCGGCGACCCGCACCAGAACCTCGACCTCACGCGGCGTAAGCAGATGCAACAACCGCTGCCCCTCATCGTCCGGCTGGGCGGCAGGATTGAGCAGCTCACTGAACGCGTTCTGAAGCAACTGCGGCGCCACCGCCGCCTCCCCCGCCCGCGCCTTCATGATCGCCCGCTCAACCCCCTCGATCCGCTCATCGTGCCGAACGTACCCGGACGCCCCGGCAGCGAACGCCGCGGCGATACCGCGCGGGCTAGGAACGGGTCCCAGCACCAGCACGGCAACCTGAGGCCGCTCACGTTTGATCCGGACGACCGGGTCGAACGTACCCGGCTCCGCGGGCGCGGCCGTACCCAGCAGGCACACCTCAGGCGCCCGCGTGATCACCAGCTCCGCCGCGCCCGCGGCGGGCGCCGCCGCGGCGAGGACCCGGTGGCCCCGCAGTTTCAGCGCCGAGGCCAGTGCCTCGGCGAGCAGGCGGTGGTCATCGACCACCATCAGCCGCACTCCCATCGAGCAACCCCCCAGTCCCCCCATGGATGCCCAACCCGGACAGTTTCACGCGAGGCTCCCCCGGGGCCCCCGCCTTGCATGACCCCGGAAGCTACACGCTTGTTCGACGTCGCGCTCCCCCTACACGTGAGAAGTGCCCCGGATCGGCGAAAAACCTCACGTCCGCGAGGGGGGAAGGGTACGGGAACGGCCCCGCACCCGTAAGACGACGGGTGCGGGGCCGGGAACGGAAACGGTCAGGAACCGGTTCCGTACGCGATCGCGAGCTGCTCGTCCTTGTCGCTTCCACTCACGTACGTCTGCGACAGGAACAGCCGCCCCTTGGCGTACAGGATCTCCGAGAACCCCGGCGACATGTCCGACTCGGCGTCCACGCTCTCCTTGTCGTCCGGGTTCTTCAGCAGCACCGTCTGCTTGAACGACGTCCCGTCGATGCTGAGGACCTGGCCGCCCTTGTCGTACGGGCCGCTCTTGTAGACGATCAGGTTCTTGCCGTCCATGCGCAGCGGGTAGAGGTCGAAGTCCTCGCCGCCGTCCGCGCGTTGACCGGTCTGCTTGCCCGTGACGACGTCGAAGGCGACGATCTGCTTCGTACCGGCCCCCGAGTTGTCCTCGGTCTGGATGTACAGCCGGTCGCCCCCGGCGATCACGCCCTCGCAGCCGTCGGCCTCGGAGATCTCGCACTCGGCGCCGTAGTCGGCACCCGGTACGGAGATCCGCGCGCGCAGCTGGCCCGTCGCGCTGTCGATGGAGAACAGGTCCGACAGGGAGCTGCCGTCGCCCGCGCTGTCGCCGACGTCCGCGCCGACGACCAGCGGGTCGGTGGAGACGATGCTCGCGTACTCGATGCCGGGGGCCAGCTTGTACTCGGAGAGGACCTTGCCGGAGACCGGGTCGAGGGTCTGGACGCTGAGGGTCGGGTTGTCGTAGTCACCGCACTTGCGGACCGCGACCAGCTTGGGGCCGCCGCCGTAGCCGCGGTCCGTGCAGGTGTCGGCGGTCTTCGGCTGCCACAGCGGCTTGCCGGTGGCGATGTCGAACGCGGCGCCGCCGCTGGTGCCGCTCGCGGCGACCGTGTTCGCGCTGACCGTGACGGCGTCGAAGCTGAGCGCGTAGTCGCCGGCCTGCGCGGTCTTCGTCCACAGCAGCTTGCCGTTGGCGAGGTCGAGGGCGCCGACCTGGTTGCAGGGCTGGTACTTGTCCTTCGTCGGCTCGGCCGGCTTGAACAGGATCGCCGTCTTCGTGCCGTCGCTGCTGAGCCAGTGCGCGGCGCCGCAGACCGGGCCGGGGAGCTTGACGGTCCACAGCTTCGAGCCCTTGTCGAGGTCGTAGCCGTCGACGGCGGAGAGCCCCGACTTCGCGTACACCTTGTCGGTGACCCAGGAGCCGTCCGTGTCCGCGCTCTCGCCCTTGGCGACCTTGGGGAGCGGCAGCTGGAACAGCATCTTCGCCTGCGGGTCGGCGGGCGCCTTCTCCGAGCCGCCGGCACCGGTCCCGTTCGCCGGGCTCGCGCTCGGCTTGCCGTCCGTCTTCGCCTCGGTCTCCGACGACTTGGAGTTCGAGTACCAGACCCCGCCGCCGATGATCAACGCGATGGCGACAAGCGCGGACGCGACGATAAGAATCTGCGCCTTCAGCCCATTGTCCCCACCGGCCTCGACCTGCATGGGAGCGGTCGGAGGCGAGGAGTACGCGGGCGCCGCCTGCCCCGGATACCCGTACCCCGCCGGAGCGGGATATCCGTACGCGGGCTGGGGCGAGGCCTGCGGATACCCATAACCGTCCGGAGCCGCCGGG
>NZ_LIRL01001276.1 GCF_001419795.1 Streptomyces niveiscabiei | reverse complement strand
GTCCACATCATCGCGCCGAACTTCTCCCGCGCGTTGAGGACCTGCCCGTACATCCCGAACACCCCGTAGAAAAAGATCTGCGGCAACAGGAACCGGGCGAAAGTGACGGTCAATTCGAAGGCGGCGTGATGGGAGGGGGTGTCCCGCATGTAGAGGGACACGATCTCCGGCGCCGCCCAGACCGCCGCCACCGTACCGACCGCGAGGACGGTCACGACGAGGGTGACGAGCCGCTGCTCGTAGGCGCGCCCCCCGTCCGCGTCGGTGGCCCGCGCCCGCACCAGCTGAGGAACGAGGACGGCGTTCAGCGCGCCCCCGATCAGCAGCGTGTAGAGGCTGGTCGGCACGGTGTTGGCCGTGTTGTACGTACTGGCCAGCAGCCCCGTGCCGAGCGCCGCCGCCTGGAGCACCTGCCGGATCAGCCCCGTCGCCCGCGACACGACCGTCCCCAGCGCCATCAGGACGGACGAGCGCCCGACCCCCGCCTGCTTCTTCTCCGCCGCGTGCCGACGCCGCGCCACGCTCCCCGCCCCCTGCACCATGCGGGCCAACTTAGCGACCCGCAAGATCAGTTCACCACATCAGGGCGTCGTCCATGTCCTGCTGCCAGTACGTCACCTTGAGGGAGTCGTCGATGTAGACGCCCCCGGCGGGCAGCTTCGGCTTGGCGCCGGTGCCGACGCTGCCGCCGTCCAGGTTCCGGCCGTAGAAGTACACGTCCAGCGACTTCACCGTACGGCCGCCCGAGGCGCTGCCGTCGGTCGCCGAGAGCGCGACGCCCGCGTACCCGGACTGCCCCGGTTCGAGCGTGACGACGGCCTGCGGCTGCGAGTCCTCGATGACCGGCGGCGCGGACTGCGCGCCCGCGAAGGCGACGGCCGGGTAGTAGTACAGGAAGCACGGCTTGCTGCCGGTGTTGGTGACGGTCAGCAGCATGTGGTTGACGGGCCGGTTGACGGGCGCGGCGACGGTCTTGGTGTTCGACCCCTCGCAGGTGACGGGCGAGGCCGCCTTGCCCGTGGACTTCCCGGCCGACGACCCGCCGGTGGAGCCGGACGCTGCCGTACCCCCGGAGGTGCCCGCGGAAACCGAGGAGCCCTTGCCGGCCGAAGAACCGGACGAGGAACCCCCCGAGGAACCCCCCGTCGACGTGGACACGCCGGACGCGCCGGACGCACCGGCCCCGCCCGAAGCAGAACCCGCCCCCGAGGCCGGAGCGGAAGCGGACGGCGTGTCCGAGGAGGACGCCGGCACCGGCGCCCCGGTGACATCGACGCCCGTCCCGTCCTTGCAGGCGGTCATCGACAACGCGGCGATCACGACGCCCGCCGCGGCGCTCACGAGACGGACACGACGGGTACGGGAGGTACGGAAACCGGACATGGCTGAACTGCCCCTTAGTCGTTCGGGTCGGTGTGGTGCTTGGATGACCCGAGCTTGTGGGGTGATCCGTCCCAACCGCCACGCCCAGCGCCCAGTTGGGCACGCCGGAACGGAAAAACACACTCCCACCAGGGGAAACGCGGTCCGCCTGGAACGCGCGAACGGGACACGGGAAGAGCACGGGAAGAGGGAGCGACAGGTGTCAGCGACGGTGGGGGCCGACGACATCGAGGAATTCGCGGCGATGCTCCGCGCCCTCAAGGACCGTTCAGGACTCAGCTACGGCACCCTCGCCAAGCGCCTCCACATGAGTACGTCGACCCTCCACCGCTACTGCAACGGCACCGCCGTACCCCCGGAGTACGCCCCCGTCGAACGCCTCGCCCGAGCCTGCCGCGCGACCCCCGAGGAACTCGTCGACCTCCACCGCCACTGGATCCTCGCGGACACGGCCCGCAGACGCCGCACGAAGGAGACACCGGCCCCGTACGCCCCCGCCGAGCCACCCGGCGAGGCAGCACCGGCGACGCCGGACGCCCCGAAGGCCACGCCCCCGGAGCAGCCCGAGCCCGAATCCAC
>NZ_LIRL01001275.1 GCF_001419795.1 Streptomyces niveiscabiei | reverse complement strand
CAGCATGCGCATGCTGTTGCCGACGAGCGCCGGGTCCGTGTGCTGGTACAGGTCCGGGTCGACCTTGATCGCGGAGGCGTGCAGGCCCGCCTTGTGCGCGAACGCGGAGACGCCGACGTACGGCTGGTGCGTGGAGGGGGTGAGGTTGACGACCTCGGCGATCGCGTGGGAGATGCGGGTCATCTCGCGGAGCTTGCCCTCGGGGAGGACCTGCTTGCCGTACTTCAGCTCCAGGGCCGCTACGACCGGGAAGAGGTTCGCGTTGCCGACGCGTTCGCCGTAGCCGTTCGCCGTGCACTGGACGTGGGTCGCGCCCGCGTCCACCGCCGCGAGGGTGTTGGCGACCGCGCAGCCCGTGTCGTCCTGGGCGTGGATACCGAGGCGGGCGCCGGTGTCCGCGAGGACCGTCGCGACGACGGCCTGGATCTGGGCGGGGAGCATGCCGCCGTTGGTGTCGCACAGGATGACGACGTCCGCGCCGGCGTCGCTCGCGGCGCGGACGACCGACTTCGCGTACTCCGGGTTCGCGCGGTAGCCGTCGAAGAAGTGCTCGCAGTCCACGAAGACGCGGCGGCCCTGGGCCTTGAGGTGGGACACCGTGTCCCGGACCATCTCCAGGTTCTCGTCCAGGGTCGTGCGCAGGGCCAGTTCCACGTGGCGGTCGTGGGACTTCGCGACGAGGGTGATCACCGGGGCGCCGGAGTCCAGGAGCGCCTTGACCTGGGGGTCCTCCGCGGCCTTGCCGTTCGCGCGGCGGGTTGCGCCGAAGGCGACGAGTTGCGCGTGCTGGAACGTGATCTCCTGCTGGGCCCGGGCGAAGAACTCCGTGTCCCTCGGGTTGGCTCCCGGCCAGCCGCCCTCGATGAAGCCGACGCCGAAGTCGTCCAGGTGGCGGGCGATGGCCAGCTTGTCCGCGACGGTGAGGTTGATGCCCTCGCGTTGGGCGCCGTCTCGGAGGGTGGTGTCGAAGACGTGGAACGAGTCGTCGGTGTCGGTCATGGTTCGGGGGCTCCTCGATGCGGGGCGCATGCTGCCGGAAAACGAAAAGACCCCTCGCGGGTGCGAGAGGTCTGCGCGGGTCGCTGTGCGGCTTGCTCAGCTAGGACCGGCGCTTGATGCTAATAATCGTGACGTTTGAGGGCACGGGGCAGTCTTACATGGGTTTCGGGTGGGGGTGGGGGGTGTCTCAGT
>NZ_LIRL01001274.1 GCF_001419795.1 Streptomyces niveiscabiei | reverse complement strand
GGCGCAGCAGGTCGTCGCCGCCCTGCACCTCCCACAGGCGCAGCGTGCAGTGCGCGTACTCGGCCCACAACTCGGGGTCGGCGGCGGCCTGTTCGTCGCGCTCGGCGGCGCCGCGCAGCAACTGCACGGCGTCGATGGCATCTTGGATCATGCCCTCGCGGTCGAAGCGTCCGATGAGCGTGCGGGCGCGCACCACGACCGGGTGCGTCCGGCGCTCGACGAGCGCCCCGATGCCGGGCTGTTCGTAGTGCGGGGGCAGCGGCATGAACCGCCTGAGCACCCGCGCGGCGACCTCGGCGAACGGCTGCGGGACGGGCGGGGCGGCGCGGTCGTCGTCGCCGGGCGCGTACGGCCGTCCGGCGCCCCCGTCGCCGAGCTGGGCCAGCGCGAGCGCGGGGAAGTTGGGGCCGCCCTTGCCGAAGCGCTGCTCGATGTACTCCGAGGTGTGCTTGAGGACGAGCATCGCCTCGTCGCGGCCGAGCCTCGACAGGAGGGCGTCGCGGATGTCCGGTTCGATCTCGTACCACTGGGCGCCGTCGCCGTCGAGGTCCTCGCCGGCCCGCGCGACCAGGCCGCCCACCAGGACCTCGGCGAGTTCGGCGGGGCCCGAGCCGGGGAGCATCGTGCGCTGCACGAGCTGCATCACCGGCAGGCACAGGGGGGCCGCCGCGAGGTACACGGCGAGGCGTCCGGCGGTCGGCGAGGCGCTCGCGCTGAACCGGCTGACCCGCTCCAGCGCGGTACGCCGCCGGTCCGCGCGGGCGGGCGGGGCGGGCTGCTGGTCGGCGCGGACCCAGCCGACCGCGCCGGGTACGGGGCCCGAGCCGGCGCCCGACAGCAGGCGTGCCCAGGCGCCGAGCGCGACCGGCTCGGGCGGCAGCACCGGGACGGGCAGCGCGCCCGGCTTGCGGACCTCGCCGGCCGTCCGTACCCGCAGGGCGCCACCGAAGGTCTCGGCGCGGCTCAACTCGCCGAAGGTGACCGGGAGTCGGGTGCGGGCCCACATGCGCTGCGGGAGGGGTTGCAGGACGGCCACCGGGCCCTGTCCGGAGAGGTGGTGCAGCAGGCGGTGCGCTCTTCCGCTGTGCCACAGGGGACCCGCGCAGTCGCTGACCAGCACCACGATCCTGCGGCCCGTCGGATCGCTCAGCCGCTCCGCCGAGTTCAGCGGCGCGGCCTGTGCCTCGGGGCTGGGGCTCACCGTCGGCTCGCCGTCGGGGCCCTGGTGCAGGAAGCTCGTCTGGATGTCCGAGAACGCGCCCAACTGGCCGAAGACCTGCTCCAGTTCGTCGAACATGCGGTGCCAGACCCGCATGGACGAGGACGCGTCGAGGACGAGCTGGAGCCGGGCGTCCCTGCGGGTGACGGCCCGGTGCACGGGCAGGATCAACCCGCCCGCCTGCGCGCTGAGTTCGGCGGTGGCGGCCTCGTCGAGGACGGTCCTGAGCGGCGGCGCCGGGCTCCGGTAGCCCTGCAACCTCCGCAAGGCGCGCTGGAGTTCGAGGGGCGAAGGCAGGACGGGGGCGGCGGGAACACCGATGCTGAGCGCACCCGCGCGGGCTTTCCCGGCGTTGCGGGGCATCGGGTAGAGGCTCACCTGACCGTCCAGCACGGGCCGCTTGGGGGGCCGTTGGACCTCAGGG
>NZ_LIRL01001273.1 GCF_001419795.1 Streptomyces niveiscabiei | reverse complement strand
ACGTCCTCCGGCACCCGCCGCCCCCGCTCCCGCAGCACGTCGATGACGCCCCGCGCGATCTGATCGCTCCCGCACAACACCGCGTCCACCTCGGGGTGTTGGTCCAGCAGCAGTACGGTCGCCGCCCGCCCCCACCCCCCCGACCAGGCCCCGAACCGGGGTTCGCCGACCAGGTCGAGCCCGGCGTCCGCGAGCGCGGACCGCGCCCCCGCCACCCGGTCGTGCGCGGCGGCGTACCCGGGGTCGCCGGTGATGTGCGCGATCCGGGTCCGGCCGCAGGCCAGCAGATGGGCGACGGCGATCCGGCCGGCGTCCACGTTGTCCGGGACCAGCGACAGATCCCCCGGGTCCTCGGAGGGCGCGTACGCGTACACCACCGGCACCGGCAGGTCGCGCCCCAGTGACGGGCGCGGATCGGTACGGCTCCCGACGACGATCAGCCCGTCCACGCGGCGCCCCAACAGGGCCCGTACGTGGTGCTGTTCACGGATCGCGTCGCCCCGCGCGTCGCACAGGAACACCGCGACCTCGCCCGCGCCGAACGCGTCCTCCGCGCCCATCAGGATCGGGATGCTGAACCGGCCCTCCAGGTCGCTGGTGAGCAGGCCGACCGTGCCGGAACGGCCCTCCAGCAGGCCCCGGGCGAGCTGGTTGGGCCGGAACGCGAGCCGCTCGGCCGCCTCGATGACCCGCTGCCGGGTCTCCGCGCGTACCTGGCTGCGGCCGTTGAGGGCCTTGGACGCGGTGGCGATGGACACCCCCGCCAGCCTGGCGACGTCACCGAGGGTCGCGGGCTGCGAACGAGCGGGGCCTGGGGCCGGGGTCATGGGGTTCTCCTTCTCGCGTCGCGTGCGTAAACGGTACGCGAGTCGGTTTCGGCGAGGCGGCAGCACCGGCCGATCCAGAGTTTTCGGCCTGCGGGCAAGAACCATTTCGCACAAGGGGATTGACGAGCCATCAGGCCCGTCCTAGCTTTCTGAAAGCCTTTTCGGTTCGTTTCCGCGGGACTGGGGGATCGACATGAGGAGCACCACCAGACGGGTACGCCGGGTCGCCAGCGGGGTCGTGGCGCTCCTGGCCGCCGCGAGCCTCGCCACGGCCTGCGGATCGTCGGACGACGGCGGCGGGGGAGGCGGCGGCAAGGCGTCGGGTGGCGTGGGCGGCGTCGACGACGGCGCGAAACTCACCATGTGGACGCGCGCCGCGACCCGCCCGCAGAGCGAGGCCCTGGTCAAGGCGTACAACGACAGCCACAGGAACAAGGTCGAGCTGACCGTCGTCCCCACCGACGACTACCAGGCCAAGGTCGGCGCGGCGGCCGGCTCGCGCGAACTGCCCGACCTGTTCGCCTCCGACGTCGTGTTCGTGCCCAACTACACCTCCAGCGGCCTCTTCGCCGACCTCACCCCCCGCATCGACGCCCTCCCCTTCGCGTCGAAGCTCGCGCAGTCGCACATCAAGGCCGGCACGCACGACGGCAAGAAGTACGCCGTCCCGCACACCCTCGACCTCTCCGTCCTCTTCTACAACAAGTCCCTGTACAAACAGGCCCAGTTGGACCCGGAGAAGCCACCCACCACCCTCGCCGAATGGGACCGGCAGGCGCGCGCCGTCAACGCGTTGGGCGGCGGCGTCAACGGCACCTTCTTCGGCGGGAACTGCGGCGGCTGCGGCGTCTTCACCTGGTGGCCGTCCATCTGGGCCGCCGGACAGGAGGTGCTGAACGACGACGGCACCGCCGCCACCCTCGACTCGCCGACCGCGAAGAAGGTGTACGACGTCTACCGGGGCTGGGTGAAGGACGGCATCCTCGCGCCCGGCGCCAAGGAGGAGACCGGCACGACCTGGACCGGCGTCTTCCCCAAGGGCAAGGTCGGCGTCATGCCGATGCCCTCGACGACCCTCGGCCTGATGCCGAAGAACCTCGACCTCGGCGTCGCCCCCATCCCCGGACCCGACGGCGGCAGGTCCACGTTCGTCGGCGGCGACGCCATCGGTATCGCCGCCACCAGCAAGAACGCCGACCAGGCGTGGAACTTCCTCGCCTGGTCCCTCGGCGACGAGGCGCAGGTGAACGTGGTCGCCGCGCACAAGGACGTCGTCGCGCGCACCGACCTCGCGTCCAACAAGTACTCGGCCGCCGATCCGCGCCTCGTCACCGTCAACCAGCTCGTGGCGGACGGCCGCACGCCCTACGCCCTGAAGTTCGGGCAGACCTTCAACGACCCCAACGGGCCCTGGCTGAAACTCATGCGGGACGCCGTGTTCGGGGACGGGTCCGGCATCGACAAGGACAACGAGGAGGTCTCCGCGTCGCTGGCCGACTGAGCCGATCGAGTCGTCGGCCGACCGGCCCGATCAGGGAGGACATCCCATGCAGGTCAAGGCAGTTGAGCGGACGGTGACCCCGCCGCCGTCCGCCTCCCCCGGCC
>NZ_LIRL01001272.1 GCF_001419795.1 Streptomyces niveiscabiei | reverse complement strand
GGGAGGGGGCAGCTCGGCGGGGCTCATACTCCGGGTCGGTTCATGAGCGCCGCCTGCTCCTCCAGGAAGTGGGCCAGTTCGGTCGGTGCCGAGTAGAACGGGGCGTGGTCGCAGGGGAGTTCGAGGTGGGTGCAGGCGTGGGTGGCGCATGCGCGTTGGGCTTCGGGGCGGACGGTTCGGTCCTCGGCGCAGATGACGTAGGCGCTGGGGACGGAGAGCCAGGCGGGGGCGTCGAGGGGCTTGTGGGGGACGCGGCTTCGCATCGGGCGCCAGCGGGTTGCCGCCTGGTCGGCGTACGGGGCGGGGGTGCCGGAGTACAGGGCTTCGCGGGCTGCCGGGAGGAGGGTGACCGTGCCGTCGGGTGACTCGTGGACCGCTGTGCGGAACGCCGGGTCGTTCCAGCGGGGGGTCAACTCCGCCGGGGACTCGCCCGGTTGGGGCATCCTCGCCGCGACGTAGACCAGGCGGTCCGCCTCGTGGCCGCCCGCCGAGACCGGGAGGCCGCCGTAGCTGTGGGCGACCAGGAGGACGGGGCCGTACAGGGCGCCTTCGCGGACAGCCGTGCGGACGGCCTGCGTGTCGTCCTCGAAGGAGGTCAGGGGGAGGTCTACTGCCGCTGTGCGTACGGCTGTCGGGGCGAGGCGGGCTCTCACCTCGTCCCAGCACCAGGCGCCGTGGTGGGCGCCGTGCACGAACAGGACGTACGGCGTCACGGGTGGGCTCCCGGATCGGGGGGTACGGGGCGGTTGTTGAGGTCGACCGAGAGGAAGATGTCGTTCGCGACGGGGGTGCGCATCTCCTCGGCGAGTTGGCCGATGAGTCCGGCGGTGCGGGCCAACAGGGCGAAGCCGCGCAGGAGTTGGATGGGGAGATCCAGGTCGGCGAGGGCGGCTCCGCAGACGCCGGCGCCGTTCAGGGGGAGCGTCTTGCCGAGGACTTGGGGGTGGGTGCGGCCGATCGCGGCGAAGAGGGCGAGGTGGGGGCCGAACTGGCCTTCCTCCTCGGCGATCTGCATGAGGCGGGGGGTGCGGGGGTCGCCGTCCTTGTGGACGTGGTGCCCGAGGCCGGGGACGAAACGGCCTGCGGTCTTCTGCGCGCGTACGGTCTCCAGGGCCAGCGCGTCCCACTCGTCGTCGGTCTGCGGGAGGTCGCCCTCGTGGCGTTCCAGGACGTCGTGCAGGAAGGCGCCGGTGTCCTCCGTGACGCCGAGGAAGCGCGAGCCGCCGCCCAACAGGCCTGCCGCCAGGGCGCCTTGGATCGAGTCCGGGGCGGAGAGGTAGGTGAGGCGGGTGACGATCGCGGTGGGGGTGAAGCCGTGGTCGGCGAGGGCGGCGAGGACGGCCTCGAAGACGCGGGTCTGGCCGGGGGTGGGGCGGCGCTGGGTGGCGAGACGGTAGGCGAGTTCACCGAAGCCGACAGTGCCCATGATGTCGTCGGCGAGGCTCTCTCCGAGGAGGGTGATGGTGGTCCGGGAGGAGGCGCCGAGGGCGGTGGGGTAGGTGGGTGCCGTGAGGTGAGGTGCGCGTGTTTCGTCAGTCACGGCTCTCCCCTCCCGGCCCCGCCAGCCACTTCCTCAACTCCGGCCCGTGTTCGTCCAGTTCCGGTGGCGGCAGCTCGTACCGGGCCGGTGTCGTGGAGAAGCTGATGGGATGGCGGGCCATGGGCACCGCCCGCTCCCCCTCCCCCACCCGCACGATGGGGTCGAGCCCGAAGCGTTCCGCCATCGCGAACCCCCCGTCGATGGTGTTGATCGGCGCGGCGGGCACCCCGGCCGCGACGAGCGCCTCGAACCACTCGGTGGCACCGCGCGTGGCGAGCCGTTCGACGAGCAGCGGGCGGAGTTCCTCGCGGCGGGCGGTGCGGTCCTTGTTGTGGGCGAAGCGGGGGTCGTCGGCGGCCTCGGGGATGCCGAGGACGTCGCACAGGCGCCGGAACTGGCCGTCGTTGGCGGCGGCGACGATCAGGTCTCGGTCGGCGGTGGGGAAGGGCTCGTACGGGAAGACGCTGGGGTGCGCGTTGCCCATCCGGTAGGGCACGGTGCCGCCGGCGACGTACGCGGAGCTGTGGTTGACGAGGCCTGAGAGGGCCGAGGAGAGGAGGTTGACCTCGACGTGCTGGCCCGCGCCGGTCGTGTCGCGGTGGCGCAGCGCGGCGAGGATGCCGATCGCGGCGTGGTTGCCGGCCATGACGTCGAACACGGAGATCCCGGCGCGGAAGGGTTCCCCCTCGGGGTCGCCGGTGAGGCTCATCAGCCCGGAGATCGCCTGGACCATCAGGTCGTACCCGGGGACGTGGGAGCCGGCGCCGGGTCCGAAGCCGGTGATGGACGCGTAGACGACGCCGGGGTTGGCGGCGCTGACGGCGGCGAAGTCCAGGCCGTACTTGGCGAGGGTGCCGGGCTTGAAGTTCTCGATCAGCACGTCGGCGCGGCGGGCGAGTTCGCGGGCGGCCTCGGCGTCGGCGTCGGTGCGCAGGTCGAGCGCGAGGGAGCGCTTGCCCCGGTTGATGCCGAGGTAGTACGTCGAGGTCGTGCCGCGTGTGGGCGGCATCCAGCTGCGGGTCTCGTCCCCGGCGGGCGCCTCGACCTTGATCACCTCGGCGCCGAGGTCGGCGAGCAGCATGGTGGCGTACGGGCCCGCCAGCACCCGGGAGAAGTCGGCGACCAGCAGCCCCGACAGGGGGCCGCCGCCCTGGCCCGACGGTGTCGGTGTCTCCATGGAACCATCCCTCCGACCGCACAGCGGACATGTGTCCGTCGGCTTCGGATTGTGGCACGCCGAGCCCCTTCACGGCGAGACCCCCTGCCCGGCGGGACCCCTTGCCCGGCGGGACCCCCTTGCGGGCCGGTCAGCCCCGGCCGGCGGCCACCACGCGCGGCACAGCCGTCAGCCGGGCGAAGTCGCCGCTGATGTCCCCGGCGGTCTGGAGCAGCAGCGGCAGATGCCGGTCGCGTAGGTCGGCGAGGGACGTCTCGGCGGCATGCGCGTTGACGTTGATCGCCGCGACGACCCGGCCCTCGCCGTCCCGCAGCGGCACGGCGACGGAGCGGATGCCGAGCGCGAGATCCTCGTCGGCCAGCGCCCAGCCCTGCGCGCGGACCTCGCGCAGCACCGCGTCCCGCTCGCCGACGTCGGGCCGCCACAGGGGGGTGAGCCCGGAGCGCGTGGGCTCCGCGAGCGCCTTGTCGAGCCGCTCCGGCTCCAGCGCGGCCAGCAGGACCTTGCCGAGGGAGGTCTGGAGGGCGGGGAAGCGGGTGCCGATCCGCACGGAGAGGGTGACGATCTTCGGTACGGCGACCCGCGCGACGTACACGATGTCGCCGCCGTCGAGCTGGGCGATCGAGCAGGACTCGTTCGTGCGGGCGACCAGGCGTTCCATGTGCGGGCGGGCGACGTCCCACAGGCCCAGCGAGCCGACGTACGCCATGCCGAGGTCGAGGACGCGGGGGGTGAGGGCGTAGCCGCGCTCGCAGGAGCGGACGTAGCCGAGTTCCTCCAGGGTGAGGAGGATGCGGCGGGCCGTGGGGCGGGCGAGGCCGGTCGCGGTCGCCACCTCCGAGAGGGACATGTCCGGCCGCTGGGGGGCGAAGGCGGTGATGACCTCCAGCCCGCGGGCCAGTGCTTCGATGAAATCAGGCCCGGTGCCCGTACGCGGCATCTGCCGCCCCTCTCGGATCGCTCGGCTGGGGCGTCCAGATTACGCCGCCTGTCCGTTCTCCGGCCCGCCCTCCGCCGGGCGGTCACGGTTTGCCCCAGGAGGGTTGACGCCGGGGGTCCCGCGTATCAGGGTTGCGAGCAGCGACCGTACAGCGGACACATGTCCGCGCTTGCCCTCTCCGAAGGAGAGTCGACGATGACTCAGCCCTCCCCCGACGCCCTCCCGTCCCGTCTGCACCACAACGCCTACGTCACCCAGGACCAGGAGGCGACCCGCGCCTTCTACGAGGACGTCATCGGCCTGCCCCTCATCGCGACCTGGAAGGAGTCCGACGAACTCTTCGGCGCGGTCCGCACGTACTGCCACACCTTCTACGGCCTCGGCGACGGCAGCGCGCTCGCGTTCTTCCAGTTCGCCGACCCCGAGGACCAGAAGCAGTTCGGCCCCGAGATGCCGCACTCTCCCTTCCAGCACATCGCGCTGAAGGTCACGGAGGAGGTCCAGAACGCGATAGCCGCCCGCCTGGAGAAGGCGAACTGGCGCCCGGACGAGACGTACGTCCTGGAACACGGCTACTGCCGCTCCCTCTACACCAGCGACCCCAACGGCCTCCTCCTCGAATTCACCCTCGACGCGCCGGGCATCCACGAGTCCGACGAGCAGCGCCGCCGGACCGCTCGCGAGGAGCTGGCGTCGTGGCTGAGCGGGGAGCACACGAGCAACAACACGTACCGCTGAGACTCACGGCACCGACGGCCCGCTGATCCGCCTCCCCTGTCCGTCGTACGGCCAGGCGTTGGGGACGCAGCCCTTGAGGCCCTTTATCTGCTGCATCATCGCGGGGGCGGGGGCGCCTGCGGCGGGGCAGGTCTCGTGGCCGCGGCCGAGGAAGTGGCCGACCTCGTGGTTGACGATGAGGGCGCGGTAGGAAGGGATGTCGTCGGCGTAGTACCGGGTGCCGGTGAGCCAGCGTTCGAGGTTGACCATGACCTTGTGGGCGACGCTGCAATTGAGGTCGCCGTGGGTGTCGAGGCCGTACTCCGCGCAGGCCCGGTCGACCGTGCCCGGGGTGGCGATGCGGACGACGAAGTCGGTGGGGCCGGTCGAGACGCGGCGGAAGGACGACGTGCCGTCGGCGGTCCAGCCCCGGCGGTCGGCCAGGACCTGTTCGACTTCGTCGGCCGTGTCGTCCAAGGAGAGGTCGAGGCCCTTCTCGATCTCCACCTTGTAGCGCAACGGGGTTCCTTCGCCTGCCTGTCGGCCGGTGCCCGGGGCGGTGGCGTAGACGCCTGGGCCGTGCTTCGGGATCACAGGGCGGGAGGGGGACGGAGT
>NZ_LIRL01001271.1 GCF_001419795.1 Streptomyces niveiscabiei | reverse complement strand
TTGCCGGTCGCCCGGCGCTGCACCTCACCAAGGCCGACGCGGCGCAGCGCCGGGCGACCGGCAAGGGCGTGAAGGTCGCGTTCTTCAGCGAGGGCGTCGACGTCACCAACCCCGAGTTCGTCCGGCCCGACGGCAGCCATGTCATCTCCGCCGTCCGGGACTTCACCGGCGACGGCACCGCCGACCACAGCGACGGCGGCGAGGCGTTCGGCGACGCCGGGGCCATCGCCGCGCAGGGCGCCCGCACCTACGACCTGGCGAAGGAACTCCCGCACTCCGGGCTCCCGAAGGGGTGCACGTTCCGCATCCGCGGGTTCGCCCCGGACGCCGACCTGGTCGCCCTGAAGGTGTGGGGCGAGCACTCGGGCGGCTGGCTCTCGCAGATGGCCCGCGCCATCGACGACGCCGTGTGGAACGAGAAGGCCGACGTCATCAACGTCTCCACCGACTACGGCGCGCTGCCCGACACCCCGGACGACCCGCTGCGCCTCGCGATCCGCGCGGCCGTCGCCGCCGGGGTGACCGTCGTGCACGGCAGCGGCGACTCCGGGACCTCCGGCACGATCGGCTCCCCCGCCAGCGACCCCGGCACGATCACCGTGGGCGGCACCAACGCCTTCCGGCTCGTCGCCCAGGCGTACGGCTACCCGAAGTACACGAGCAACGACATCGCCGCGCTGTCCTCCGGCGGCACCACCCAGGGCGGCAAGCTCGTCGACCTGGTCGCCCCCGCGCAGGCCGGCATGGCGCCGTGCACGGTCGACCCGCACTACACGGGCTGCACCAGCGACACCCTCGTCTGGGGCGGCACCAGCCAGGCGGCCCCGTTCGTCGCGGGCGCGGCGGCGCTGGTGATCGAGGCGTACGAGCACGCCCACGGCGGCGCGCGACCGGCGCCCGCGGTGGTCAAGGGCATCCTCACGGGCAGCGCGACCGACCTGGACTCCCCCGCCGACGAACAGGGCGCCGGGCTCCTCGACGCCGAGGCGGCCGTACGGGCCGCGCAGGGCGACGGCGGGCTCCTGCCCTCCGTGAGCCAGGTGGACGTCACCGGCGCGCCCGGCAGCGCCCACGACTCCACGCTCTCCCTGACCAACACCGGCAGCCTGCCCCGCCAGGTCACGATGACCTCGCGCGCGGTCGGCGCCGAGACGTTCCGCACCGACCGCACCACCACGGTCGGCGACCCCCAGGACACCGGCGCTCCCGAGGGCGCCCTGGCCGCGCCGGCGGTGACCTTCGACGTTCCGGCCGGGACCCCGCTGCTCGACGCCGAGATGGTCTGGCCCGGCACCGGCTCCTCCGGCACGCTCGCCCTGTTCCTGGTGGACCCCGAGGGCCGGCTCACGCAGATGTCGTACGACTACGACGGGTACGGCAGCTACACGGACTACCAGCACGTCGACGTCCACCACCCCGTCGCCGGGACCTGGACGGCGAAGGTCGTCTGGAACAACGGGCGCGCCCATCTCGCCGACCCGCCGATCAAGCCGGGCTCCTACCGGGGGCCCGTGAAGCTCCGGTTCACCGGGCACAAGTTCGCCTCCGCCGGGGTTCCCGCGGTCACCCGGACCATCGCGCCGGGTGCCACCGCCGACTTCGGCGTCCACGTGCCGCTGCCGGCCGAGGCCGGGGACGCTCCCGCGTCCCTCCAGTTCGACGCGGCCGACGGCACCCACCTGTCCGTGCCCCTCGCCCGGCGCACCCTCCTGGGCGACACGTTCACCGCGACGGTCACCGGAGGCGTGGGGCGGGTCTTCGGGCAGGTCCTCGGCTACGACCTGGACGTCCCGGCCGGGCACCGGAACCTGAGCGTCGACCTCGCCGCGCAGGACCCGGACACCACGCTCGCCTACTACCTCGTCGACCCCGAGGGCCAGATCGCCGCCTCCGACATCAACCTGACCGGCACGGACGGCAGCACGCCCACGACCGCCGCGAGCCTCACCGCCGACGCGCCCGCCGCCGGGCGCTGGCGGCTGCTCGTCGTCCTGCCGAACCCGGTCAGCGGCAAGGACTTCACCGACCGGGTCACCGGGCACGTCCGCTACGACACCGTCGACATCACGGCCACCGGGCTGCCGCGCGACCCGGCGCAGAAGCTTGCGCGCGGCGCGGCGCAGGAGGTGACGGTACGGGTGAAGAACACCGGGCCCGCCGGACGGTACCTGTTCCTCGACCCCCGGCTCGCCACGGACACCGACCTCGCGCTGACCCCGACGAGCGGCTCCGCCACCGCGCAGCTGCCGTTCCCCGACCCGGCGAACTGGCGCGTGCCCCGGCACACCAGCCTGCTCACCGCCGTCGGCACCGCCGACTCCCCCGTCGACCTGGAGACGGCCCACACCACGGTCTCCCCCGACCTCGTGGGCTTCGCGCGCTCCGGCAACACCGTGACCGCGTCGCTGTCCGCCGCGGGAGTCACGCCCGGTGACTGGTACACCGAGCTGACCCCGGCCGGCCCCTTCGGCACCGCCCCGGCGCCCAAGGGCACCGGTCACGTCACGCTGACGGCCCGCACCAAGGCCTTCGACCCGGCGATCCAGTCGCCCACCGGCGACCTGTGGCTGCCCGGCTCCACGGTCACCCCCGTGTTCGTCGCGGCCGGTGACACCGTGACCCTCAAGGCCACGCTCAAGCCGTCCGCGCCGGCCGGAACGGTGGTCCACGGCACCCTGTACGTCGAGACGTACACCCCGGCCTTCGCCGAACGCACCGGCTCGGTCCTGGCCGGCATCCCCTACGCCTACACCGTCGGCTGACATTCCCTCACCCCCCGGCCCGCCTCCGCCGAGGAGGCGGGCCCTTCGCTTCTTCCCCGGCCCATCCACCACACCCCGGTGACCGGCCGGCGCCCACCGCACCACCCGCGTCGCCCACCCCGTCCACGTCTCCCGCCGGAACCACAC
>NZ_LIRL01001270.1 GCF_001419795.1 Streptomyces niveiscabiei | reverse complement strand
GGCGAGGCCCAGCGCGTGAAGATGATCCGCCACCTGGGCTCGTCGCTCACGGACGTGACGTACGTCTTCGACGAGCCGACGACGGGCCTGCACCCGCACGACATCCGCCGGATGAACGACCTCCTGCTGCGCCTGCGCGACAAGGGAAACACGGTGCTGGTGGTCGAGCACAAGCCGGAGGTCATCGCGATCGCCGACCACGTCGTGGACCTGGGCCCGGGCGCCGGCACGGCGGGCGGCACGGTCTGCTACGAGGGCACGGTCGAGGGCCTGCGCGCGACGGACACCCTCACGGGCCGCCACCTGGACGACCGGGCGAAGCTGAAGGACGAGGTCCGCGAGCCCACCGGCAAGCTGGAGATCCGGGGCGCGACGCGGCACAACCTGCGCAACGTCGACGTGGACGTCCCCCTCGGCGTCCTGACGGTCGTCACCGGCGTCGCGGGCTCCGGCAAGAGCTCCCTGATCCACGGCTCCATCCCGCGCGCGGCCGGCGTCGTCTCGGTCGACCAGACCCCGATCAAGGGCTCCCGCCGCAGCAACCCGGCGACGTACACGGGCCTCCTGGAGCCCGTCCGCAAGGCGTTCGCCAAGGCCAACGGCGTCAAACCGGCCCTGTTCAGCGCCAACTCGGAGGGCGCCTGCCCGACCTGCAACGGCGCGGGCGTCGTCTACACCGACCTCGCGATGATGGCGGGCGTGGCCACGCCCTGCGACGACTGCGAGGGCAAGCGGTTCCAGGCGGCCGTCCTCGACTACCACCTCGGCGGCAAGGACATCAGCGAGGTCCTGGCGATGCCGGTCGCCGAGGCGGCGGAGTTCTTCTCGACGGGCGAGGCGAAGACCCCGGCGGCGAGCCGCATCCTGGGCCACCTCGCGGACGTCGGCCTCGGCTACCTCACCCTCGGCCAGCCCCTCACCACCCTCTCGGGCGGCGAACGCCAGCGCCTCAAGCTGGCCACCCACATGTCCGACAAGGGCGGCGTCTACGTCCTCGACGAGCCGACCGCCGGCCTCCACCTCGCCGACGTCGAACAGCTCCTCGCCCTCCTCGACCGCCTGGTCGACTCCGGCAAGTCCGTCATCGTCATCGAGCACCACCAGGCCGTCATGGCCCACGCCGACTGGATCATCGACCTCGGCCCCGGCGCCGGCCACGACGGCGGCACGATCGTCTTCGAGGGCACCCCGTCCGCCCTGATCACCGCCCGCACGACCCTGACGGCCGAACACCTCGCGGAATACGTCGACGCCTGACCACCCCCTGATCCTCGTACGTGGTGCTGCTTGGCGTACGGGGATCAGGGGGTGGTCAGGCG
>NZ_LIRL01000127.1 GCF_001419795.1 Streptomyces niveiscabiei | reverse complement strand
TTTCTCGCGCAGTTCCCCGCGCCCCTGAAAGACAACTACTCCCCGCCCACTTGAACCGTCACTCTGCGATCTTGTGCATCCAGTTGTGCTTGTCCTGCGTCGTTCCGCGCTGGATGTTCAGCAGGGCCTCGCGGAGTTTCAGGGTGACCTTGCCCGGTTCGCCGCCGGACTGCTGCCACTCCTTGCCCTCGCGCTTGACCGTGCCGACCGGGGTGATGACCGCTGCGGTGCCGCAGGCGAAGACCTCGGTGAGGGTGCCGTTCTCGGTGTCCTGCTGCCATTGGTCGATGGAGACGCGGGACTCCTCCGAGGAGTAGCCGAGGTCTCGGGCGACCTGGAGGAGGGAGTCGCGAGTGACGCCTTCCAGGATCGAGCCCGTGAGAGTCGGGGTGACGATCTTGTCGCCGTAGACGAAGTACAGGTTCATGCCGCCCAGTTCCTCGACCCACTTGTGCTCGACGGCGTCGAGGTAGCAGACCTGGTCGCAGCCCTTGGCCGCGGCCTCGGCCTGGGCGAGGAGGGACGCCGCGTAGTTGCCGCCGGTCTTCGCGTCGCCCATGCCGCCGGGGACGGCGCGGACGCGGTCCTCGGAGAGCCAGATGGAGACGGGCTTGACGCCGCCGGGGAAGTACGCGCCGGCCGGGGAGGCGATGACGAGGAAGAGGTACTCGTTGGCCGGTTTGACGCCGAGGCCGACCTCCGTGGCGATCATGAACGGGCGCAGGTAGAGGGATTCCTCGCCGCCGTGCGCCGGGACCCACGCCTCGTCCTGGCGGACCAGCGCGTCGCACGCCTCGATGAACGTCTCGACCGGCAGCTCGGGCATGCCGAGGCGGTGCGCGGACGCCTGGAACCGCTTCGCGTTCTTCTCCGGCCGGAAGACCGCGACGGAGCCGTCGGGCTGGCGGTACGCCTTGAGGCCCTCGAAGATCTCCTGCGCGTAGTGCAGGACCGTCGTCGCCGGGTCGAGGGAGAGCGGGCCGTACGGGACGAGCTGGCCGTCGTGCCAGCCGCGGCCCTCGGTCCAGCGGATCGTCACCATGTGGTCGGTGAAGTGGCGGCCGAAGCCGGGGTTCTTCAGGATGGCCTCGCGGTCGGCGGTGGCCAGGGGGCCGGCGGACGGCTTGAGCTCGATCGTGGGCGTCGTCATGAGTGGTTGTCCTTCACCGGTTGTAGTGACGGCCGCGCGCACCGTCGTACAGCACTCCCGTATTCCGCGGCTCCGTGTCCGATTATCGCGCGAACGGCGACGGGCACGGGAGAAACGGGGTGTTTGCGGCCTGGGGTAATGGTTTCACCCGGCGGAGGAATGGCGAAAGCCGCCGGGTGCGAGGTGTGCGACCCGACGGCTTCGGCAGCGCGGGCCTATCCGGCTACGCGTACGGCGAGGGCGTCGCCGATCTCGGAGGTGGTGCGGGTGCCGGACCGCTCGGTGAGGTCGGCGCTGACCGCCTCCTCGACGCGGGCGGCCTCCGCCTCGTAGCCGAGGTGGCGCAGCAGGAGGGCGACGGAGAGGACCGTGGCGGTGGGGTCGGCCTTGCCCTGGCCCGCGATGTCGGGGGCCGAGCCGTGGACGGGCTCGAACATCGAGGGGAACTCGCCCGAGGGGTTGATGTTCCCGGACGCCGCGACCCCGATGCCGCCGGAGACGGCCGCCGCGAGGTCGGTGATGATGTCGCCGAAGAGGTTGTCGGTGACGATGACGTCGAAGCGGGCGGGGTCGGTGACGAGGTAGATCGTCGCCGCGTCGACGTGGATGTACTCGGTGGTGACCTCGGGGAACTCGGTGGCCACCTGGTTGAAGATGTTCGTCCACAGGTGCCCGGCGAAGGCCAGCACGTTGTTCTTGTGGACCAGCGTGAGCTTCTTGCGGGGCCGGGCCTGCGCGCGGGCGAACGCGTCACGGACGACGCGCTCGACGCCGTACGCGGTGTTGACGGAGACCTCGGTGGCGACCTCGTGGGGCGTGCCCTTGCGGATGGTGCCGCCGTTGCCCGTGTACGGGCCTTCCGTGCCCTCACGGACGACGATGAAGTCGATCTCCGGCTGGCCGGCGAGCGGGGTGGCGACGCCGGGGAGCAGCTTCGAGGGGCGCAGGTTGACGTGGTGGTCGAAGAGGAAGCGGAGCTTGAGCAGGAAGCCGCGCTCCAGGACCCCGGACGGCACCGACGGGTCGCCGATCGCGCCGAGCAGGATCGCGTCGTGCGCCTTGAGGGCTTCGGCGTCGGCGTCGGTGAGGGTCTCACCGGTCGCGTGGTAGCGCTTGGCGCCGAAGTCGTACTCCGTCGTCTCCAGCTTCACGTCCTCGGGGAGGACGGCGGAGAGGACCTTGAGGCCTTCGGCCACGACTTCCTGCCCGATGCCGTCACCGGGGATCACTGCGAGATCGATGCTGCGAGACATGTCGGCACCCTACTCCGGGTCCCAGAGGGTGACACGGGGCGTCCGCGATACGGACACCCCGTGTCGACCAGGATGCGGCTCCCGGTGGTTTCGCGGCCGGCCTCAGTGGCCGGTCTCGCCGCCGTTGTCCCGGCGGTCGAGGGCCCGCTGAAGGGCGGCTGCGGCGTTCTTGCGGTCGTTCTCGCTGGTACGGGACACGTGGCGGACTCGGCGGCGGACGGTCGTCTCGGCCATGGGTGATCGGCTCCTTCTTCACCAAAGGGAGGGTTACGAGACGCCGGTCGGGCGGGGAGCGTCGGACCCGCAGGGGTGGCTGCGTCGGGGCCCGGCTCGCATCCGCCTTCGCTTGGTCGAGCGAGACGTTCGGCTCCTACAAAGTTACGGGTCGCAGACGCTGTTGTCTGCACAGTTACTCGGACTTCCTACTATCTGAGACGGCACCGCCCTGACCTGCGATGACGCGATCAGGAAGTCCGTGATCCCCTGATGGTGTCCAGCAGGTCCGGGGGGATCGCCCCGGACGAGGCCGAGAACGAGTACGTCAGGGCGTGGAAGCCGGCGGACCGGGCGCGGGCGACGTTGCGGGGGCGGTCCTCGACGATCAGGGTCGTGGCCGGGTCGAGGTGGGCCGCCGCGCGCTCGAACAGGCCCTCTCCCGCTGTGCCTTTGGAGACTCCCTCGCGGCAGGACAGGAACACGAGGGCAGGGTCGATCCACTTGTCGAGGCGGAGGCGGCCGGACTGTTTCGCGTACCAGAACGTCGTGTTGTTGGAGACGATGCCGATGCGGCGGCCCGGCGCGGCGGCGGACAGCATGGTCTCGGCCGCCGGGTTCGCGGTGAGGAGTTCCTCCTCCAACTCCCGTATCAGGAAAGGGGAGACGGGCTGGCCCAGGCGGCGGGAGAGGGCCCGCCAGTAGTCCTGCTCGGAGGTCTCGCTCAGGCTGAAGCGGTGCCACAACTTGCGGCCCGTCTCGGCGACTTGCGCACGGTCGAGGCCCAAACGGTCGGCGAGGCCGGTGCGTTCGGTGAGCAGGAGCGTCTCCCACGGGTCGCGGAAGAGGACGTCACCGAGGTCGAAGAGGACTGTGGACACCGGCTCCGGGCTCATCTCGTGTGCCTTCCCGCAGAGTTGGTCCGCCACGCGTGCCGTCGGGGCCGGGGTGCGTGACGTTAGCACGCACCCCGGGACAGGTCAGCCCATGTGCGGATACGTGTAGTCGGTCGGCGCGACCAGCGTCTCCTTGATGGCCCGGGTCAGCGTCCAGCGCGTGAGGTTCTGCGGGGCGCCGGCCTTGTCGTTGGTCCCGGAGGCGCGCCCGCCGCCGAAGGGCTGCTGTCCGACGACCGCGCCGGTGGACTTGTCGTTGATGTAGAAGTTCCCGGCGGCGTACCGGAGTTTCTCCATCGTGTACGCCGCAGCCGCCCGGTCACCGGCGATGACGGAGCCGGTGAGCGCGTAGTCGGAGACCGACTCCATCTGCGTCAGCATCTCGTCGTACGTCTCGTCCTCGTAGACGTGCACGGCGAGGAACGGGCCGAAGTACTCGGTGCGGAAGACCTCGTTCTCCGGGTCGGTGCACTCGACGACCGTCGGGCGGACGAACCAGCCCACCGAGTCGTCGTACGTGCCGCCCGCGACGATCGTGCAGGCCGGGTCCGTCTTCGCGCGGTCGATGGCCGCCTTGTTCTTGGCGAAGGCCCGCTCGTCGATGACGGCGCCGACGAAGTTCGCGAGGTCGGTGACGTCGCCCATGGTCAGGTAGTCGACCTCGGCGGCGAACTCCTCGCGGAAGCCGTCGTTCCAGATGGACGCCGGGATGTACGCGCGGGACGTCGCGCTGCACTTCTGGCCCTGGTACTCGAACGCGCCGCGCGTCAGCGCCGTCTTGAGGACCGCGCGGTCGGCGCTGGGGTGGGCGACGACGAAGTCCTTGCCGCCGGTCTCACCGACGAGGCGCGGATAGGAGCGGTACTTCTCGATGTTGGCGCCGACCGTCTTCCACAGGTACTGGAAGGTCTTCGTCGAGCCGGTGAAGTGGATGCCGGCCAAGTCGCGGTGTTTCAGGGCGACTTCGGAGACGGCGACGCCGTCGCCGGTGACGAGGTTGATGACGCCCTTGGGGAGCCCGGCCTCCTCCAGCAACCGCATGAGCAGGACGGCCGCGTGGGTCTGCGTCGGGGACGGCTTCCAGACGACGACGTTGCCCATCAGGGCGGGCGCGGTCGGCAGGTTCCCGGCGATCGCGCTGAAGTTGAAGGGCGTGATCGCGTAGACGAACCCTTCGAGGGGGCGGTGGTCGAGGCGGTTCCAGACACCCGGGGAGTTCGCCGGGGGCTGCTCGGCGAGGATCTGGCGGGCGTAGTGGACGTTGAAGCGCCAGAAGTCGACCAGTTCGCAGGGCGTGTCGATCTCGGCCTGCTGCACGGTCTTCGACTGGCCCAGCATCGTCGACGCGGCGATCGTCTCCCGCCAGGGTCCGGCGAGGAGTTCGGCGGCACGCAGGATGATCGCGGCACGGTCGTCGAAGGCCATCGCCCGCCAGGCCGGGGCAGCGGCGAGAGCCGCGTCGATCGCGTCCCGGGCGTCCTGCTGGGTGGCGCCTCGGTAAGTGCCCAGTACGGCACGGTGGTTGTGCGGCTGGACGACGTCGAAGGCGTCCCCGCCACCGAGCCGCTTCTCGCCGCCGATCGTGCAGGGCAGCTCGATCGGATTCTCCGCCAGCTCCTTCAACTTGGCTTCCAGCCGGGCCCGTTCGGGCGAGCCGGGGGCATAGCCGCGCACCGGCTCGTTGACGGGGGTGGGGACCTGGGTCACAGCGTCCATGGACAACTCCCTTGTGGGTATCGGTGCTTGTCGAGACAACGTCAGTGCTTGGTCAGCGTCGAGCGGGCGAAGAAGCGCAGGTTCGCGGGCTTCTCGGCGAGGCGCCGCATGAAGTAGCCGTACCAGTCGGTCCCGTACGCCGTGTACACCCGCATCCGGTGGCCTTCGGCGGCCAGGCGCAGGTGTTCGTCGCTGCGGATGCCGTACAGCATCTGGAACTCGTACTCGTCGGGCTTGCGGTGGGCGCGGTGGGCGAGTTCCTGGGCGATGGAGATCAGGCGGGGGTCGTGGGAGCCGACCATGGGGTAGCAGTCGCCGTCCATCAGGGTGCGCAGGATGCGGACGTACGCCTTGTCGATCTCGTGTTTCCGCTGGTACGCGACCTCGGCGGGCTCCTTGTACGCGCCCTTCACCAGCCGTACGCGGCTGCCGCTCGCGGCGAGGCGGCGGGCGTCGGCCTCGGTGCGGAAGAGGTACGCCTGGATGACGCAGCCGGTTTTCGGGAAGTCGCGGCGCAGGTCGGTGTGGATGGCGAACATCGAGTCGAGGGTGGTGTGGTCCTCGGCGTCCAGCGTCACCGTCGTACCGATCGCGTCGGCGGCCTCGACGACCCGGCGGACGTTCCCGTGAGCGATCACGTGACCGTTCACGAGGGCCTGGCCGAACATCGAGAGCTTGACGGAGACCTCCGCCTTCTCGCCGAGGCCGAGTTCACCGAGGCGCTCCAGGAGCTGGAGGTAGGCGTCGCGCGCGGCCGTCGCCTGCTGCGGCGTCGTGATGTCCTCGCCGACGACGTCGAGGGTGAGTTCGAGGCCCTTCGCGGTGAGGTCGGTGACGATCGGTACGACGTCGTCGACCGTCTCGCCGGGGATGAACCGGTCGACGACCTGCCTGGTCACCGGGGCCGCCGAGATCAGGCGGCGCATCCGGTCGCTGCGCGAGGCGGCGAGAATCACGGGACCCAGCACGGGCACCTCCACAGACATAAAGCACCAAGTCACCGTGAACCTAAGGATCTCTCCGATCGTGGGCCATCGACAGGTGTCACGCATCCGTGGCGGGGATCTCAGACAGATGTATGAACACCGGCTCCCGTCGGCGCAGAATGGCCGGGTGACCCCGACCTATCAGGACCTCGTGGACGAGATCTCCGGCCTCCTCGGCGTCCCCGCGACGCTGGAGAGCCGGGACTTCGAGCTGATCGCGTTCGGCGTGTACGACAGCGACGCCGAGCTGGACGCGTCCGCCCTCGACCCCGTCCGCGCGCGCTCGATCCTCACGCGGCGCTCGACGGCCGCCGTACGGGAGTGGTTCGAGGGGTTCGGCATCACCCGCGCGACCGGGCCCGTCCGTATCCCGCCGACCCCCGAGGCGGGCGTCAACCGGGGCCGGATCTGCCTCCCCGTCCGCCATCACGGCGTCGTCCTCGGCTACGTCTGGCTCCTCGACTCCACCACCCTCGACGACGCCCGCCTGGCGGCGGCCATGGAGGTGACGGCCCGCATCGGAGTCCTCCTCGGCGACGAGGCCCAGCACGGGGCCGACCTGAGCCGGGAACTCCGGGCCGTCCTGGAGGCGGACGCCGGATGGCAGCGCGAAATGGCGCTGGCAGAGCTGCGCACCGGCCTGGGCGCACGGGCGGAGGGGGCGCACGCGGTGGTGTGCGTGGCGCCCTGGGGGGCACGGGAGATGCCGTCGGTACGGATGGTGCCGGGGGCGGTGGCGCTGTGCGGGGTC
>NZ_LIRL01001269.1:3654-4156 GCF_001419795.1 Streptomyces niveiscabiei | reverse complement strand
CTGCTGGCCTGGGTGGAGGAGCGGGCCACGGGCGACCGGCTCGCGCAGAGCGTCCCGGACAGCGACCTCGCCGCGATCGGGCTGCTGGAGTCGCGGGGGTACGTCCCGCTCGTCACCGAGTGGCTGCTGGAGATCGCGACGGACCAGGAGCCCGAGGTGCCGGCGCCTCCGGCGGGGGTCACGGTCCGGGCGTTTCGGGCCGGGGACGAGCGGGCGGCGTACCAGGTGACCGAGGACGCGTTCGACGAGTGGCAGCAGCGGCGGATGCCGTACGAGGAGTGGGTGCGGCACACGGTCGGGCGGGAGTCATTCGTGGCCGGGGCGTCGCCGGTCGCGTTCGCCGGGGGCGAGCTGGTCGGGGTGGTGCTCTCCTCGGACGGTGCCGAGGGGCGGGTGCAGCGGGTCGCGGTGCGGCGGGACCATCGGGGGCGCGGCATCGCCCGCCTGCTCCTGCTGGAGGCCTTCGGGGCCTTCCATCGGCGGGGCAGACGGGCGTGCACGC
>NZ_LIRL01001269.1:0-3593 GCF_001419795.1 Streptomyces niveiscabiei | reverse complement strand
GCTCCGGCTCCGGCTCCGGGGTGGTGTGGCTGCGGGTGAGGCCCTTGCGGTCGTAGGCCCGGGTGCCGAGGAAGCCCGCGATCAGGCCGAGGACGAGAGCCACCGACGAGGCGGTCACCGCGCGGCCGAGGCCGCCGTCCCAGGTGGCGCCGAAGTAGAGGACCGAGCGGACGCCGACGTACGCCTGGTGGACGGGTTCGAAGCCGGAGAGGAAGCGGATGAACGGCGGGAGCGCCTCCAGCGGGGTGGTGCCGCCGGAGCTGGGGACGGCGAGGACGACGAACAGCAGCAGGCTGACGACCATGCCGAGCCCGCCGAGCAAGGCGAGGATCGCCTGGGCGACCACGGCGACGGCGGCGATCACCAGGACGCCGAGCAGCCACAGCTGCCACGGGTGGTCCAGCGGCATGCCGAGCCAGGCCGCGATGCCGAGGTAGGCGGTGCTGACGACGACGGCGAGGCCGCCCATGAGCGCCCACTTGACGAGGAGCGTGTTCAGGCGGCTGCGGCCGGAGTGGGCGGCCATGCGGTAGACCGGGCCCCATTCGAGGGGGATGAAGCCGAGCTGCGCGTCGACGAGGTTGGCGACGATGACGGAGCCGGTGAAGCCGGCGAGGACGAGCAGCAGGGCGTAGTAGAAGGCGGAGAGGCCGTTGCCGGTGCCGCTGGGGACGGGTTCGTACGGGGTGGTGTGGACGTCCAGCGGGGTGGCGAGGACGAGGCGGGCGATGCCGGGGGCCTTCGGGGCGGCGGCGAGGAGCTGCTTGCCGACGGTCTCGTTGACGCCCGCGAGGGCCTTGGTGGCGTAGGCGTTGACGATGGAGACGCTGGAGGTGTTCGCCAACGGGTTGGTGTAGACGGCGACTTGGGGCCGCTGGATGTCGGTGCCGGGGCCGCTCAGGGCGCCGAGCCGCTGGGTGAGGTCGGCGGGCAGGACGATCGCCCCGTACAGCTTGCCCTCGCCCAGCTGCTCGCGGGCTTCGGTGAGGGTGAGGGTGCGCAGGTCGAACTTGTCGGGGTCGGTGTTCTTGCGCAGGCCCTCGGTGATCTTGGCGCCGGTGTCGCCTCGGTCCGCGTTGACGACGGCGACGGGGAAGCCGTCGAGGTGGTCGGCGGAGTTGACCGTGCTGCCCAGGTACAGCGACGCGAGGGCCGCCATGATCACGGTGACGAGGACGGCGGGGGTCAGCCAGAGCCCCGGACCCGGCCTGGTGGGGGCTGCCGCGTCGTCGTTGTCGTGCGTCACTGCACCGATTCCCTTCGGGTGACCATTTTGGTTACTAGGTGACCAGAATGGTAACTTGAGGCCATGAAGTCAAATGTGAAGCCCACGAGCGAGGAGATCGACCGCGCACTGATCGACATCGCGGCCTTCGTGTTCGCCCGGCACGGGTTCGCGCAGGGGACGGTCCAGGCGATCGCGGACGCCGCCGGCTACTCCAAGGCCGCCGTCCTCAAGCGGTTCGGGTCCAAGGAGCGCATCCAGGACGCCGTGGTCGCGCACGCCGAGCAGGCCTCCTCGACGTTGGCGCGCATCGGTGCGGCGCAGCCCGTCGGGCCCCGGCGGGACGCCGTGCTCGTCGAGGCGCTGGTGGAGATGCTCGGGGAGCGGCCGGGGATGGGGGCGCTCGTCATGGGGGCGTTCTGGCTGACCCGGGAACCGGAGGTGCTGGAGCGGCTCACCGGGGCTCAGCGCACGCTGATGGAGGCGTTCGACCCGGAGGTGTGGGGGGACGAGGAGCGGCGGGTGCGGGTGGTCGCGGCGATCGGGGCGGTGACGGCGGCGATGATGGCGCGGCGCGACGAGAACCATCCCGACCGGGCGGATGTGATCGTGGCGGCGGGGCTGGGGGCGCTGGGGCATCGGCCCGGTTCATGACGGGCAGCGGGCGCGAGGGGGCGTTGCGGCCTCGGGTTCAACGCGGACGTCGTCGTGGTCGGGAGGTCTCCGGTGGACGGTATCGGGGCGGGCGCGGGCGTGCGGGCGGTGTACCGGATGGGGCGCCGGGTCAGTTTCCGGTTCGGCCAGTCACGTATGTCTCCAGGTGGGCCAGGGACGAGGCGATTGCGGCCTCGTGGACCGGCTGGCTGATGCCGGAGGGTACGTCGGTGGCGGTGACCGTGACGCGGGTGCCTTCCGGGGTGGGGGTGAGGTCCCAGGTCATGGTCATGGTGCCCGCGTACGACGGGTCGTCGGAGGTGAACACGGCCTGTTGGACGATCTGTTCGGGCGGGAGGAGGGAGGCGAAGGCGATGTCGACGACGTCGGTGCCGTCCGAGGTCTTGCCGGGGGCGTGCGTGGGGTCGAGGTAGGTGAGGGTCATGCGGAAGCCGCCGCCGGGGCGGGGGTCCCAGTGTTCGACGTGTCCTCGCATGCCGGCGGGCGGGAGCCAGGTTTCGAGGGCGGCAGGGTCGACGAGGGCGGCGTAGACGGTTGCCGGCGGGGCCGGGATGAACCGGGCGGAGCGGTCGGTCCTTGGCATGGGGGCATCGTAGTGCGGTGGGTTCCGGCCGGATGTGGGACGTGCGGTCGGGTAGTTCGGTGAGGAGCGATGCTCGGGGCGTACTCCAGGCTGAAGTCCTTGCTGGATATGCGGGGGTCCTTCAGGCGCTGAGGTCGAGGACCAGGTAGCCGTCGATCCTGCCGAGGTGGTCAGAGACGGGGTCCGGTGGGAGGGCGTGGCCGAGATTCTGCGCCCTGACTTCGCCGATCCACTGGTCGTGCTGGTACTCGTGGTTGATGAGCGCGGTCAGCAGGTGTGCGGCAACCACTGTCATCTGCGTGGGCGCGCCGACCTTGCCTGCGGCGATGTCGCCGATGCGGGCGTGGACTCGTTCGGCGACGGTGTCCCGGAACGCGCCGAGGCGCTGGACGGTGGGCAGGGCGCCGCGGAACTTCTCCGGGTTCGCGGAGTCCATGAGGCCGTCCAGTTCCGGGTCGGGGCTGGGTTCGGCGGCGGTGAGGTTGCGGATCATGAAGTGGGCGACGTGGGCCTGGTGGCCGAGGTGCCAGCCGATGGCGCTGGAGTCGTCGTGCGGGCGCCAGGTCACCTCGTCCGGGGTGAGGTCGCGCCACAGGTCGTCGGTGTAGGCGCGGGCGCGGTCGTACTCGCGCAGCAGGGCGCTCAGGTCATGCGGGGTTCCTCGATATGCCATGGTTATGCCTCGTTCGGTCGGCTGGGCGGCGAGTGCCGCGTGGTCCTGTCAAGGTAGGCACCTCGGGTGGGGACCGGTAGAGGATCTTGGCGAATCCGGGTATAGGCAGTGGGTATGGCTAGTGGGTGGCGGCGAGGGGAAAGCGGGGGTGGGGCTGACGACAGCAAACCCCGCCCGTGACCAGCGCGTCAGAGCGCGCCGGCCGCCCTCAGCGAGCCGTACCCCACAGCCGTGACCAGTGCCGTGGACAGCGCCCCCAGCAGCAGTCCCCGTCTCCCCGTCCGCAGCAGTGCGCCGAGCCTCACGCCGCTGCCCAGGGCGAAGAGGGCGGCGGTGAACAGGAGGGTGGTGGTGGTCTTGGCCGAGGTCAGGACGGTGGGCGGGACGGTGCCGGTGGTGCGGAGCAGCATCGTCGCCAGGAACCCGGCGACGAAGAG
>NZ_LIRL01001268.1 GCF_001419795.1 Streptomyces niveiscabiei | reverse complement strand
CAGGTCGTGGAAGAATCCGGGCGGGGGTGATCGGCACATGTCGCGAGAGGTGCCCGCCGAGGAGTTCGGAGACGTGCTGTGGAGTGCCGTCGACAGGCTCCGGGGGGCCGTGGACACGGCTCAGTACAAGGAGTTGGTGCTCGGGCTGGTCTTTCTGAGGCACCTCTCCGACGCCTTCGAGGCGCGCAGGGAGGAACTCCTCCAGGAACTCACCGGGGACTGGAATCCTGACGACGGCCTCGACGACCTTCTGGAGACCCCCGCCGAGTACACCGGCGAACGCGTCTTCTGGCTGCCCGAGACGGCGCGCTGGTCCTGGATCGCGGCCAACGCGTGGCGCGACAGGGCGGGAGAGGTGCTCGACGCGGCGATGGAGGCGGTCATGCAGGCCAACCCCTCCTTGGCCGGTGTCCTGCCGAAGTTCTTCGGCCGAGCGGACATCGACAGCCAACTCGCCGCCCTGATCGACCTCTTTCACCGCTCCTCACCGGCATCGGCGTGGCACGGCTGGCACGACGTGTACGCCCATCTGCTCGACTTCTTCGCGCGGGCCGAAGGCAGACGGGGCGGCGAGTTCCATACTCCCCCGACCGTGGCCCAGCTCATCGTGACCATGCTGGAGCCGCGCCAGGGCCGGGTGTACGACCCCGTGTGCGGCGCCGCCGGTCTGCTCGTCCAGGCAACCGCCCCCCGGAACCTGCGCCGCATCTCCGTCTACGGCCAGGAACACAACGAGCGCACCTGGCGCCTGGCCAGGATGAACCTCCTCGTCCACGGCATCGACGCCGACCTCTCCGACCGCTGGGCCGACACCCTCGCCGCCGACCGACACCCGGGTCTCAAGGCCGACTTCGTGCTGGCCCACCCCCCGTTCAACGTCAGCGACTGGCCCCGGGACGTATCCGACCCCCGCTGGGTGTACGGCGTCCCCCCGGCCGGTAACGCGAATTACGCCTGGCTCCAGCACGTGACCTCGAAACTGAGCCCGAAAGGAACTGCCGCCGTCGTCCTGGCCAACGGCTCCCTGCACTCACGCAACAAGGCCGAGGCCGAGATCCGCCGAGCCCTGGTGGAGGCCGACCTCGTCTCCTGCATCGTCGCTCTGCCGCCCCAGCTCTTCTCCTCGACGAGCATCCCGGCCTGCGTCTGGATCCTGGACAAGGACAAGATGTCCCGGCGCAACCAGATCCTGTTCATCGACGCTCACGACATGGGCAAGCTGGTCGGCAAGACCGAGCGCGTACTGACGGACGCCGACATCGTCAGCATCGCCCGTACCTACCGCGCCTGGCGCGGATCAGGGCGACCGTACGAGAACGAGCCCGAGTTCTGCTGCTCGACCCCCCTCGAAGCCGTCCGCGACAACGACTACGCCCTGATCCCCGGCCTCTACGTAACCCCGCCCCCTCC
>NZ_LIRL01001267.1 GCF_001419795.1 Streptomyces niveiscabiei | reverse complement strand
GTCCGGGATGACCTGCCGGATCAGGGCGGCGGCCTGGGCGGAGGTGGCCGGGAGCCGCGCGGGGTCGATGTCGACGACCTCGGTCGGAGGGGCGGTCGGCCTCGGAGTCGGGGAGGCCGAGGAGAGTGCGCGCGCCGATCCGCCGTCCCCGTCCGACGACGTGCACCCCGCGAGCAGCGCCCCGCACACTGCCACGGCACACCCGAGCCGTACCCCTCGGATCCCCACTGGCCCTCCCCACCCGGTAACCGGTTCCCGGCCTCTGCCCCCGATGCTAGGCAGCAACTCGCGTTGTTTCACGACCGGTTGACGATCATGTGGCACAGCTGTACCCGATCTGTCACGTATCCGGCGCCTCGGGACAGGCGCTCGGGGAACGATGTGCGCACGAGGGGAACGGTGTACGCACCGCAGGGTATGCTGGCCGGGACCCACGTACCGGCGAGGAACAGGAGCGTCATGACGGCCAAGCGGAACCCGATCCCCTCGGTATGGGCCCGCCCCCGGCGCGAGCCGGACCAGCCTGCGCTCAGCCGGGGCGCGATCGTGTGCGAGGCGGTCGCGATGCTGGACGCGGAGGGCGTCGAGGCGCTCAGCATGCGGAAGCTGGGGGCGCGGCTGAACGCGGGGGCGACCTCGCTGTACCGGCACGTCGCCACCAAGGACGAGCTGATGGAGTTGGCGGCCGACGAGGTCTTCGGCGAGATCGCCGTACCCCCGGCCGACGGCGACAACTGGCGGGGCGCCGTGACGGACGCGGCGTTCTCGTTCCGGGCGACGATCCTGCGCCACCCCTGGCTGGCGTCCGTCCTCGGGCAGGCGGGCCTCGCCTACCTGGGCCCCAACCTGATGTCCCGCAGCGAGAGCCTGGCCGCGCTCTTCGTCCGCGCCGGCTTCCCCGACCCCGACAACGCGATCTCCGCGCTCCTGGCGTACGTCACCGGCATGAGCGGGACGGAGGCCGCCTGGCTCGGGACGGTCGCGCGGTCCGGGGACACGGAGGCCGAGTTCGTGGCCCGCCTGATGCCGGCGGCGGAAGAGGCGGCGGCCGGGTACACGCACCTCGCGGACGGGTACCGGGCGCCGGAGGGGCGAGGGCCGGAGGAGACGCGGGAGGCGAAGTTCCGGTACGGGCTCGACGTGGTGCTGGACGGGCTGGCGATGAGGCTGCCGGGCAAGGGGTGACATCGCCGCACGGGTGGAGTCGTACAGACGGATTGTCATACTTACCC
>NZ_LIRL01001266.1 GCF_001419795.1 Streptomyces niveiscabiei | reverse complement strand
GGTGTGGGGGCGGAAGAAGGTGTCCGGGGAGGGGAGTGGGCGTACGTGATCGGCCGGCGAAGGGGTGGTCGTATGGGGTCGGCGCCGGTGGCTATGCCGTTCGTTTTCTTGGTGTCGTTTTCTTTGCGGCGGCCTTCTTCTTCGGTGCCGGGGTGGCCGTCTTCTTCGGCGTCGTCTTCTTGCGGGGCGGGAGTTGTTTGACCTCCGCGTCCTCGCCGCGTGAGGCCTTTGCCGCATTGACGCTCTTCTCCAGGGCCGCCATGAGGTCGAGGACCTTCGCGGAGGAGGGGGGAGAGGCGGGCTCGGACGGTGTTTCGCCGGAGGACTTCGCGGCGATCAACTCCTGGAGCGCTTCGCGGTATTCGTCGTGGAGGTCGGCGAGGTCGACCTCGCCGAGGGTGTCCATGAGGACGTCCGCGAGGTCCAACTCCTCTTTGCGGATGGCGACTTCGGTCTCGGGTGCGACGCCTTCGGGGACGCGGACCTCGTCCGGCCACAGCAGCCCGTGCATGGCGATGGCGTCGCCGACGACGCGGAGCATGCCGAGGCGTTCGCGGCCCCGGAGCGCGTACTTGGCGACGGCGACCTTGTTGCTGCGCTTGAGCGCCTCCCGCAGCAACGTGTACGGCTTGGCCGCGGGGATGCCGGACGCGGCGAGGTAGTACGCCGTGTCCATCTGAAGGGGGTCGATGCGGTCGGCCGGGACGAAGGCGACGATCTCGATGGTGCGGGCGGTGGGGAGGGGCAGGTGGGCGAGGTCGTCGTCGGTGATGGGGACGATCGTGCCGTCGGCCTCCTCGTACCCCTTGCCGATCTCGGCGCCGGCGACCTCGCGGTCCTCCAGCTCGCAGACCTTGCGGTAGCGGATCCGGCCGCCGTCCTCGGTGTGGATCTGCCGGAAGGAGACGGAGTGGCTCTCGGTCGCGTTGACCAGCTTGATCGGGATGCTGACCAGGCCGAAGGAGATGGCGCCGTTCCATATGGATCGCACGGTTGGCATCCTTTCCGTCCCGTTAACCACCGTTTTGCGTGATTCTTATCGTATGACGCCTATCACCTCCGTGGCCGGGCGGCGGCTCGCGATCGGCAATCTGGAGAAGGTGCTGTACCCGGCGGACGGCTTCACGAAGGGCGAGGTGCTGCACTACTACGCGACGATCGCGGACGTCCTGCTGCCGCACCTGCGCGACCGCGCCGTCTCGTTCCTGCGCTATCCGGACGGCGCGGCCGGCCAGGTCTTCTTCACGAAGAACGTCCCGCCGGGCACCCCCGACTGGGTCACGAAAGCGCAGGTCACACGGTCGGACGGGGCCGCGCGGATGGTCGTCGTGCAGGACCTGCCGAGCCTGATCTGGGCGGCGAACCTGGTCGCCGAGTTCCACACGCACCAGTGGACGGTGACCCGCCCCGGCCTCGCCGACCGCCTGGTCCTCGACCTCGACCCGGGCGCGCCGGCGGGCGTCGCCGAGTGCTGCCGGGTCGAGGTCGAGGACCAGGCGGTC
>NZ_LIRL01001265.1 GCF_001419795.1 Streptomyces niveiscabiei | reverse complement strand
CGTACTACGAGGGGTAGGGGGGTAGGGGGTGTTCTCGGTACGCCGTCCTGAAGCACACCGGCAACAACTACCCCCGCAACACTGCCCGTTATCGGAAGTGCACCATCTCCGGCCCTCGTGCGAAGCTCTCCCCTCGACATGCCTACACGGGGAGACAGCAACATGAGACGCCTGACCCGCGCCACCCTTCTGCTCACGACCGCCGCCCTCACTCCGGCGCTCCTCTTCACGTCCCCGGCGTTCGCGACGACGCCGACTTCGGCATCGACTTCGGCGGCCGTGTCCACCGAAGTCCCCGTGGACGACATGTCGTTGGACGAACTCCGCATCGCCGTCCTGCGTCTCATGGCGAGCCCCATCAGCGGCAAGGCCGTCGCCCGCGAGGCCAACAAGGCGCTCGACGGCACCGCCGACGACCTGCGGAACTTCCTCAAGACCGGGTACCGCCTCGCGCAGGCCGAGGACGACCGGGTCCAGATCTCCACCATCCTCGGCCACAACCCCGGCAAGGCGGTCGTCCGCGCAGCGGGCAAGGCCCTCGACGTGAATACGCCGGAAGTACTACGCGCCTTCCTGGCTACCGGGTACCGCCTCGCGCAGGCCGAGGACGATCGGGTCGCCGTCGCGCGTATCCTCGCGGACCCGAAGACCAGCGCCGCGCTCCACGCGGCGGCGCAGCGAGTGATCGACGGGACGCCGGAGGAGTTGCGGTACTTCCTTGAGGTCGGGCAGTACGAGGTCTGAGGCGCCGGCGAGCAGAGGGGTGGCCCCGCCTTGTGCCGTCAAGTGGGCTGTGGGCGGGGCCTGTTGTTGCTCCCGGGGGTCAGGGGTTCAGCTTGCCCCTGGTGTGCGTGTTCCTGTTCCTCGTGCGGAGTCGTTCGCTCAACAGGGCTTCTCTTGTGGGGAGTTCCGTGTCCGTCGGGGGGCAGTCCCATTCGACTCCGCCGCCGATCGGGCGGAGTTGGAGGTGGCCGTTCAGGTGGTCCATGACCTCGCCGATGCGGTTCGAGCGGGTGTCGAGGACGTAAGTGCCGATCTTCGTCATCGAGTTGGGGCTCCCGCGCGGATCAGGGCGGCGGTGAGGCGGGTGGCCGTGTCCACGTTGCAGCGGCCGAGCTCCAGCAGGTGGTACGCCGGGTCCCGGTGGGTCGCCGAGACCTGGTCCACGGCGAGGGAGGGCAGGGTGACGCCCGCGTCCGCGAGGGCGTTCCGCAGTCTGGTGAGGGCTTCATCGATGGTGGGGGTGGGCTCTGCGGCCCCGGTCAGCTCCTTCATGTGCGCACTTCCTCCACGCTGAGTGTTTCGGTTCACCACACAGCGTGGTCGCCGCTCTTCTAGCCTTGCCAGAGGAGGCGCAGCAACAACTCCGGCTGTAACGGAGGGAGTCGATCATGGCGAAGCAGAAGGATCTGGACCTGCCGACGTCGCCGCGGGTGTTCCTCGGGCGGGAACTCAGGCACGCCCGCGAGGAAAAGGGGTACAGCCAGACGGGGTTGGGGGAGGTCCTGTTCGTCAGCGGCTCGTACGTCGGCCAGATGGAGGTGGGGATCAGACGCATCCGGCCTGAGATGGGGCCGCCGCTGGACAAGGCGTTGGGGACGGGGACGTTCTTCACGCGCAACTCGAAGGAACTGGCCAAGAAGTCGAAGTATCCGGAGCACTTCGAGGAGGCGGCGGAAGCCGAGGCCAAGGCGACCGAGATCAGGCACTATCTGCCGCTGCTGATCCCCGGGTTGTTGCAGACGCCGGAGTACGCGGAGTCGTTGTTCCGCACGTACAGGCCGACGGCATCGGACGACGAGATCGAGGAGTTGGTGGCACTCCGCATGGGGCGCACCCGGCTCCTGGACGGTCCAACAAACCCGTTGTTCTGGGTGGTTCTGGACGAGGCCGCGATCCGTCGGCCGGTCGGAGGCCCGGCGGTCATGGCAGCAGCACTCCGGCATGTGATGGACGTGGCCCAGCGGCGCCGGGTCATCTTGCAAGTGCTGCCGTTCAGTTCAGGAACTCATGCCGGAATGGGCGGTTCCCTGAAGCTCATGGCGTTCGAGGATGCCTCACCACTGTGCTTCACCGAGGGGCTTGACATGGGAAAACTGGAGGACGACCCAGCCGTGATCACCCGCCACACCCTCACGTTCAACCTCCTCCAAGCGGATGCTCTCCCCACCCCGCGGTCGCTGGCTCTAATCGAGTCGGTGGCGCAGGATTACGCCCATGAAGCACAACACCTCTGAGTACGCACTGAACAGCGCAGCCTGGTGCAAGTCCAGCGACAGCGGCGACCACCTCGCAGTCGCACGCTGGCGCAAGTCGACGTACAGCGCGGGTGATGGCGGCGACTGCCTCGAAGTCGCGGACGGCTACAGCGAGTTGACCCCCGTCCGCGACTCCAAGAACCCCTCCGGCCCGGCGCTCGTGTTCCGTGCGCAGTCCTGGGCCGCCTTCGTCGAAGACCTCAAGCAGGTCTGATCTCCCCCTACCTGACCTGGGCCCCCGCTCGCGGCGGCCCTCATCAGCTCCCTGGCGCTCTGACCGCATGGGTTCGAGCACTAGTCACCCCGAACCGGCCGCGTCACAAAGAGCCAGCCGCTCAACCCGACCGCCGCGAGAAACCCGCACAACAGCACCGCGACGACCACACCCATCGGTACCGAACACCCCGTACCCGTAACCCCCGTCGTCACCACAACACCCAGCAGACACACCGTCACCACCGTCAACCCACCCACCGCAACCACCCTCCCACTCCCACCGTCACGCACCCTGAACCTCTCCAACTCCCCCCGCCCATAAGCCACATAGCCCACGGCCGACACCCCCGCGACCAGACACAGCAACCCGACGACCAGCACCCCCAGCCACCCCGGAGCTCGACCCCCGTTCTCTTCTGCGCCATACGCGTACACCCCCTCGCACAACAACCCGAACATCGGCAACGGCGCCCCCTGCCCGAGCAACCTCCGCGCGTAGTACACGGAGTCGTACGGCAACGCCCCCTCGATGAGCAGCACAGCGGCGAAGATCAGCAGTGCTCCCGCGACCGAGAAACCCACCCCGGCGACGACGTGCTCGAACAACGCCCTCCCGTAGTTGTCCCCGTCCGCCGCGACCGCGCAGTACGTCAACGAGCTGAACACCAGCCCCAGTACGGCCGCGAGCAACGCGGGAAGCGCACCCCGCAGCGCCTCCTCCCGGCGTCCCGTCGGCGCGGCCTCTCCGAGGAAGTGCGAGATCACGATGAACACCGCTGTGAGCGCGAACCCCGCGAGTACGCCGGCGAGTTGGGAGTAGAGCTGGGCGACCGTTCCCACGTCGAAGCGTGGCGGCTGGGATGACATCGGCGGCTCCGGAGGTGGACGACGAGCCGCAGCGTCCCCCCTCGCGGGCCTCGCGCCGAGGCGTTCCGGTGTTTCGGACACGAGGGGTGGGGGCGTGCGGTAAGGGCGGCACCGGCCTGCCCTCAGCGCACCAGGTCCAGCACCGCCGTACAGTGCGGGTCCCCCTCCGGCTCCGCCCACAACTCCCGTTGCCCCGACCGCGAGAACACCTCCGCGATCACCAGGCCCCACGCAGATGCAGGAACCCGACCAACTCGGCGCCCGCCGGGCCCGGGAGGGCGCCCCGTACCCGGGTCTTCGCTTTCCGCTCGTGACGCCCCGGGGCTCAAGTCCTGAGCTTCGAGGCGTTGCTTTTTTGAATGGGTACGGGTCTCAACCCGCCCTCCCAC
>NZ_LIRL01001264.1 GCF_001419795.1 Streptomyces niveiscabiei | reverse complement strand
GGGGCGGAGCATGGCGTACTTACCGAGGTGGTCCTGGTATTCGCCGACCTTGTCGGTGGCGGGGTCGTAGTAGAGGGTTCCCGGTTCCATCGGGTATCGGTCCTTTCATCCAACATCTGTACGGAATGCGGCAGTTGTACTACTCTGCGTGTTCCTGGGTAAGAAGAGGATGGCCCAGGCTCGGGTGTCGGTGCAGCCGGAACGGGCGTTGGTTCCGGAAGAGGCGGCCAAATTCCATAAATTCCGGGAGGGGACGAGGTGCCACAGCGGAACGCGGTCACGGGACGCAGCCAGGAGCCGCGGAAGAGGTTCGCGCAGGAGCTGAGGCGGCTGCGGGAGGAGAAGGGCGAGACGCTTCAGCAGCTCGCGGAGCAACTCGGTTGGGACGCTTCGACGCTCGGGAAGCTGGAGAGCGGGCGGAATCTGGGCGGCCCCGAGATCGTGCAGGCGCTGGACCAGCATTACGGGACGACGCCGTTGCTGATGGCGTTGTGGGAGTTGGCAATCCTGGACATGCGCCAGTTCAAGGCGAAGTACCGGCAGTACATGAAGTGGGAGTCCGAGGCGGTCAGCATGTGGCACTACGGGCCGTCCAACCTGCACGGCTTGCTCCAGACCGCCGACTACGCCCGCGAGTTGCTCACCACTGGCGGATTGGAAGGGGAGGAGCTGGACACCGAGGTCGAGAACCGCAGGGCCCGGCGCGAACTACTGCTCGCGGACGACGCCCCGCCCTTCCGCAGCATCATCCCGGAGAGCGTGCTGCGTACGCCGCTCAAGGAGCTTCCCAAGTGGTGCGCGCAGTTGGAGGATCTGCTGGAGATGTCGGAGCGCGACAACGTCACTATTCAGGTACTGCGCACGTCAGTCGGGCTCCACGCCCTGACAAACACAGACGCCATGTTCATGCGCAGCCCTCTCGGGCAGGTGGGCGTGTGGGTGGAGACGGGTTACACAGGCGAACTCCTGCAAGAATCCGCAGAGGTCGAAAGGCTTCAGCTCGGATACGATCGGGTACGCGATTTGGCCCTATCACCGGACGAATCACGCGAGTTCATCCGGCAGCTGTTGGAGGAAGCAATCCGTGCGATCCATCGATCTGAGTAACCTCTCGTGGCGCAAGAGCAG
>NZ_LIRL01001263.1 GCF_001419795.1 Streptomyces niveiscabiei | reverse complement strand
AAGAACGGCATCCCCACACCGCGCGCCTCCACGTACACCAGCCGCGGCTGCCACGCCAAGTGCACCTTCTGCTACGCGCCCCGGCAGCCCGGAGTCGTGGACGGGCCCTGGCGGGTACGGCCCGTGGGGGACGCGGTCGACGAGATCGAGTACCTGCAACGGGAGTTCGGCACCCGCTTCCTGTGGTTCAACGACGACAACTTCGGCGGCGCCTTCCAGGACGGCTACCACCACGCCGTCGGCTTCGCCGAGGAGATCCTGCGCCGCGGCCTCAAGCTCACCTTCCACTGCGAGTTCCGCGTCGACACCGGCCTCATCGACCGCGAGGCCCTGCGCACCCTGCGCCGGGCCGGCATGGACCTGGCGCTCCTCGGCATGGAGACCGGCTCGCCCGGCATGATGAAGCGGTTCCGCAAGGGCACCACCGTCGAGTACAACTTCGACGCCGCCCGCCTGTTCAAACAGGAGAACATCGAACTCGAACCCGGCTGGATCATGATCGAACCGGGCACCACCCTCGACGAGCTCTGGGAGAACCTGAAGTTCATCGTGGCCGCCCGGGTGCACGAGAGCGAGAACCCGTTCTTCCTCATCAACCGGGCCATCGCCCTGCGCGGCACCGAGATCTACGACAAGGCCACGCGGTACGAGGAACCCGACATCCCCGGCGTCGAGGGCGTCGCCCTGGAGGTGCTGCGGCACGCCCGCCGCGACTACCGCGTCGAGGACGAGCGGGTGGAACACCTCTGGACGGCCTGGAGCCGGGTCTCCTCGGAGATCAACGACCGCAAGGAGAACGAGGTCCCCTTCCTCGCCCAGAGCATCGCGGACGCCGTCCGGGCCCGGCGCGGCACCGGCGCCGCGTCCCTGCGCCCCCTGCTGGGCCGGCTGCGCAGCTGGGACCAGGGGCTCGCCGGACTGCTCATCGCCTTCCTCAACGCGGGGCTGCTCCTCGCGGACGAGAACCCGCCCGGGCTCGCCGACCGGCTGGAGACCGAACTGCGCGCCATGATCACCGCGTACGACCGGGAGCACCTCGGCCACACCTTCCCGGACTTCGTCGCCGAGACCGCGAAGGCGTGCGGCGAGCACGCCCTCGCCCAGGTGAGGGGCTGAGGCGTTGACCCGCGAGCGCATCCGGTACGCGGCCGTGGGCTGCGGCAGGGTCTTCCAGCGCTACCACCTGCCCTGCGCCGACGAGCGGGACGCCATGGAACTGGTGGGCCTGGCCGACGCCGACGCCGAACGGGCCCGGTCGCTGACGGCGGACCGCCCCCAGGTGTGGACCGGCACCTCCGTCGAGCGCCTCATCGACGAGACGCGGCCGGACCTGATCAGCGTCTGCACCCCCAACGACGCCCACGCCGAGCCGGTGCTCGCGGCGCTGGACGCCGGTGTCGCGGTGCTGTGCGAGAAGCCCCTCGCCGCCACGGTGGAGGAGGCGCGCCGGATGGCGGCCCATCCGGCGGCCGAGAAGCTGCTCGGGGTGAACATGCCCTTCCGCTTCCATCCGCTGCTGGAGGCGTTCGCCGACGCGGCCCGGCCCGGCGCCCAGCGCGTCGACGTCTCCTTCGCCACCCCCGGCAACCGGGTGTGGCGGGCCTTCACCCCCTGGTACGGCGACGCGGCACGGGCCGGCGGCGGCGCGCTCCTGGACCTCGGGCCACACGCCCTCGACCTGCTCATGACGCTCTTCGGACCGCCGGAGGTCCAGGCGTGCGAGGTCGACGCGCCAGGCGTCGAGGAGCGGGTCCGGCTGGACCTGTCGTTCCAGGGCCTGCCGGCGACCCTGCGCATCGACCGGGCCGCCCGCAGACTGGAGACCTCGGTCACCGTCACCACCACGGACGGCGACCACGTCCTGGACCTGCGCCGGGGCGAACTGCGCCGGGCGGACGGCACGGTCGAGACGACCGCGGAGCGCCCCGAACTCGCCGCGATCTCCGCCCACTTCGACCTCGTGACGGGCGCCCCCGCCGCGCACCCGAAGGTGAGCGCCCAGGACGCCCTGGAGGTCCAGCTCGTCGTGGACGCGGCCTACCGGCGCGCCACGACCACGACGGAGCCCCGGCCACAGGGCGGGTGACGGACGGTCAGCGCAGGAAACGGGCCACTTCGGCGCAGAAGCACTCCGGTTCGGTGCGATGCACGTAGTGGCCCGCGTCGATGGCCAGCAGCCGCCCCCGGGGCACCGCCCCGGCGACCTCGGCCAGCAGGGAGCGGGGGACCGGACTGGACAGCCCGCCGCTGATCACCAGCGTCTCGGCGGTGACGTCGGCGAGCCGCCGCCACCACCCGGGGTCCGCCCTGCGCAGCCCGTCGATGACAGGGCGTACCGCCGCACTGTCCAGCTCCCCGGCCCGGCGCAGCTCACGGAACTCCTGGTACAGCGACAGGACGTGCGCCTGCCCGCCGGCCGCCCCGGACCGCGCCCGCAGCTCCGCCTCCGCCGCCGCGTCCCGGGGCGGCGGAGGCGTGTCCTCGATGACCAGCCTGCGCACCCGTGACGGATGGCGCTGCGCGATCAGCCAGGCCACATGACCCCCCATGGAGTGGCCCACCAGGTCCACCTCCGCCAGGCGGTGCCGGTCCAGCAGGCACAGCACGTCCCGGTACATCAGCTCGAAGGTGTACGCCGCCGCCCGGGGACTGCCCCCGTGCCCGCGCAGATCCGGCACGAACAACCGGCGCCCCTGGGGCAGCAGCGCGGACACCAGCCGGTCCCAGCTCCGGCCGGTGTTCCCCAGCGCGTGGAGCAGCACTGTCGGCCTCCCCGCCGGGTCACCCGTGACCCGGCAGTTCAGCGTCAACGGCGCCCCGTCCACGTCAGGAGCGCGCACTGGCCACCAGGTAGTCCACGATGGCCGTGACCGTCTGCTGGTGCCAGACCAGGTTGGCCGGCAGCTTGCGCTCCAGCAGCCGTTCCAGGCGGCGCCGGATGACGATCGCCATCACGGAGTCCAGGCCCGACTTCAGCAGCGACCGGTCCGGGTCGAGGTCGGCCGGGTCCAGCTTCATCTCGCTGACGACGACGGACACCGTCTGCTCGTGCAGCAGCGCCCGCAACTCCTCCTCCGACAGCTCCCCGGACGGCCGGACCCCGGCCGCCGCCTGCTCCCGGTTCGACCCCGCCGGGGCGTCGTCGGCGAGGTCGCGCAGCAGCCCCGTACGGCGGCCCCCGTCCGGCAGCGGCACGGTGCGCAGCACCGCGAGGGACGCGGCGCCGGTCCGCCCGGCGAGGTCCCAGGCGGCGAACGCCTCGGGTGCCGTGATGTCGCCGACGCCGTGCGCCTGGAGCTCGGCGTCCACCGCCGCGTTGGCCGCCATGCCCATGCCCCGCCAGGACGTCCACGCCAGGCTCATGGTGCCGGTGGCACCGAGGGTGTGGTCGTACCCGGCCATGGCGTCGAGGAAGGCGTTGGCCGACGCGTAGGCGGCCTGGCCGGTGAGGCCCAGGTACTGCCCGCACGACGAGAAGTGGACCAGGAAGTCCAGGCTCCCCGGCGGGAACAGCCGGTGCAGGGTCAGGGCGCCGCCCGCCTTCGGCCGCAGCACCGCCGCCAGCGCGTCGGCGTCGAGCCGGTCGACCAGCTGGTCGTGGAGCACGCCGGCCGCGTGCACCACCCCGCGGATCGGCGGCATGCCCAGCGCGTCCGGGGTCAGGGCGGCTGCCGCCGCCTCGGTGTCGGACAGGTCCAGGGACACCACCCGGACGCTCGCCCCGAGGGCTTCGAGCCCGCGGACGGTCGCGACGCGGCGCGCTTGGACCCCGTCGGTGACGGTGTCCCACCGCGACCGGGGCGGCAGACCGCCGCGTCCGGCGAGCACGAGGCGCCGCGCCCCCCGCTCCACCAGCCACCGGGCGATCTCCCCGCCCAGGCTGCCCAGCCCGCCCGTGACGAGATACGTGCCGTCCTGCCGGCACCGCAACGGCGCACGCCCTGGATCCGCGTCCACGGACCGGACCAGCCGGTTCGCCGAGGCCGCACCCGCACGGACGGCGACGACGTCCTCGCCCGGGTTCGCCGCGACCACGCGCAGCGCGGCGGCCAGGTCGTCCCGGGTGGGCTGCGCGCCGAGGTCGAGCGTGCCACCCCACAGTTCGGGGTGCTCGCCCCCGACGACCCGGCCGAGACCCCACCGGGCCGCCTGCGCCACCGACTCCAGCCGGTCCGCCTCGCGGACACCGCAGGTCAGCGACCACAGCCGCGCCGTACCGGGCGGCCACGTGCCCAGCCGCCGCGCCGCCGACGCGAGCTGCCACGCCTCGCGCACGGCACGGTCCGCGGCCTCGCCCTCCCCGGCCGGGTCCGCGAGGGGCAGCAGGAGCACGTCCACGGGGCCGGGGACCTGCCCGCGCAGGCCGTCGAGAGCGTCCGGGGACTCTGCCGCCCGGCACGGGACACCGTGCTCGGCGGCCGTGGCCCGCAGGGCCGCCGAGCACGGTGTCCC
>NZ_LIRL01001262.1 GCF_001419795.1 Streptomyces niveiscabiei | reverse complement strand
CGCAACCCCTTCAGGCCGACGCAACCCCTTCAGGCCGACGCAACCCCTTTCACGCCGGGCGCAGCCAGATCGTCGCCAGCGGGGGCAAGGTCACGGTGAGCGACGCCTCGCGGCCGTGCCACGGTGTCGACTCCGGCTTCAGCGTGTCCGGGTGCGTGACCCCGCTGCCCCCGTACAACACCGCGTCCGTGTTCAGGAGTTCGTGCCAGGCCGGGACCTCGCCGGGGACGCCGACGCGGTAGTCGTGGCGGACCGTGGGGGAGAGGTGGGTGATCGCCAGGAGCGGCGTGCCGTCCGCCGACCTGCGCAGGAACGCGAACACGTTGTCGTCCGCCGCGTCGCCGGCCAGCCACTCGAAGCCGTCCGGCGTCGTGTCGCGCTGCCAGAGCGAAGGGTGCGCGCGGTACGCCGAGTTGAGGTCGCGGACCAGGTCGCGGACGCCCCGGTGGTCGGCCTCCGCGCCGTACGCCGGGTCCAGCAGCCACCAGTCCGGGCCGTGCGCCTCCGACCACTCCGCGCCCTGCGCGAACTCCTGGCCCATGAAGAGGAGTTGCTTGCCGGGGTGGGACCACATGAAGGCGAGGTAGGCGCGCAGGTTCGCCCGCTGCTGCCACCAGTCGCCCGGCATCTTCGACACCAACGACCGCTTGCCGTGCACGACTTCGTCGTGGGAGATCGGCAACACGTAGTTCTCGCTGTACGCGTACACCATCGAGAACGTCATCTCGCCGTGGTGGTAGGAGCGGTGGACCGGGTCGTGCGCCATGTAGCCCAGCGAGTCGTGCATCCAGCCCATGTTCCACTTCAGGCCGAAACCGAGACCCCCCGAGTCCGTCGCGCGCGTCACGCCGTCCCAGGCCGTGGACTCCTCGGCGACCGTCACGACACCCGGGCAGCGGCGGTACACCGTCGCGTTCATCTCCTGGAGGAACGCCACCGCGTCCAGGTTCTCCCGGCCGCCGTACGCGTTCGGCGACCACTGGCCGGGCTCGCGCGAGTAGTCCAGGTACAGCATCGAGGCGACCGCGTCCACGCGCAGCCCGTCGATGTGGAACTCCTCGCACCAGTAGACGGCGTTCGCCACCAGGAAGTTGCGGACCTCGCGGCGCCCGTAGTCGAACTCCAGCGTGCCCCAGTCGGGATGCGCGGCGCGCTGCGGGTCCTCGTGCTCGTACAGGGGACGCCCGTCGAACTCGGCCAACGCCCAGGCGTCGCGCGGGAAATGGGCCGGGACCCAGTCCATCAGGACGCCGATCCCGGCGCGGTGCAGGGCGTCCACCAGGTACCGGAAGTCGTCCGGGGTGCCCAGGCGGGCGGTGGGCGCGTAGAAGCCGGTGACCTGGTAGCCCCAGGAGCCGCCGAAGGGGTGCTCGGCGACGGGGAGGAACTCGACGTGGGTGAAGCCCAAGTCGTTGACATAAGAGGGGAGTTGGTCGGCGAGTTGACGGTACGTCAGGCCCGGGCGCCAGGACGGGAGGTGGACCTCGTACACCGAGAACGGGGCCTCGTGGACCGGGACTTCGGCGCGCTGCGCCATCCACTCCGCGTCGCCCCACGCGTAGTGCGACGCCGTAATGATCGACGCCGTCTCCGGCGGGGTCTGCGTACGGCGGGCCATCGGGTCGGCGCGCAGGGTCTTCGAGCCGTCGGGGCGGGTGATCTCGAACTTGTACAGCTCGCCCTCGCCGATGCCGGGGACGAACAGCTCCCACACGCCGGTCGAGCCCAGGGAGCGCATCGGGAAGCCGGTGCCGTCCCAGAAGTTGAAGGTCCCGGCGATGCGGACGCCGCGCGCGTTCGGGGCCCACACCGCGAACCGGGTGCCGGACACGCCGTCGTGCGTCGTGGGGTGTGCGCCGAGCGCCGTCCACAGCTGCTCGTGGCGGCCCTCGCCGATCAGGTGCAGGTCGAGGTCGCCGAGGGTGGGCAGGAAGCGGTACGCGTCGTGGGTGTCGTGCGTGGCGCCCTCGTACTCGACCACCAGACGGTACGCGGTCGTCGCGGGCGGGGGTGTCGCGCCGGGCAGCAGCACCGAGAAGAAGCCGCTGCCGTCGTCCTTCAGGGGGTGGCGCAGGCCGTCCGCCGTCACGGCGGTGACCGCGCGGGCGTACGGGCGGAAGGCGCGCAGCGCGGTCTCACCGGTCGGGGTGGGGTGCGGGCCCAGGACCGAGTGGGGGTCGTGGTGGGTGCCGGTGAGGAGACGGTCCTGGTCGGGGC
>NZ_LIRL01001261.1 GCF_001419795.1 Streptomyces niveiscabiei | reverse complement strand
GTGCAGGGCGAGTTCGACGGGGATCGAGCCGGTGGGGGTGAGTTCCGTCGCCGCGTCGATCGCGGCGTCGCCTCCCTGGCGTACGGCGACCAGGGCGGCCAGCGCGAGGGCGGCGAGCGGGGGCAGGACGGCCAGGGGGCGGACGTAGCCGGGGGCCGTGCGGCCCAGGAGGAGGCCTGCGAGCGCACCGAGGAAGGGCAGGAGGGGGACGAGGGTGGCGAGGGTGGTCGTGGTCACGCGGCGGCCTCGGCCTTCTCGTCCCTCGGGTGCGGGGTGCTGTGCGGGGGCTCCGCCGTGTCGCGGAGCCGGTCGATGTCCGAGGTGCCCCGGTTGCGGTACACGGCGAGGACGATCGCGAGGCCGATGCCGATCTCGGCGGCGGCGATCGCGATGGTGAACAGGGTGAGGGCCTGGCCGGAGTGGAGGGTGTCCTCGGCGGTCCTGCTGAGCCAGACGTCGAACGCCACGAGGTTGAGGTTGACCGCGTTGAGCATCAGCTCGACCGACATCAGGACCAGGATCGCGTTGCGGCGGGCCAGGACTCCGTAGAGGCCGGTGCAGAAGAGGAGGGCCGAGAGGACGGCGGGGTAGGCGAGGTGCATCAGCTGGCGCCTTCCTGCTCGGTCGGGGTTTTCGGGGGCCGCGAAGTTTTTTCGAAATCTGTGACTGGATGGGAACTCTGCGTGACCGGTCGGGCGTTCTCGGGGGGAGAGCTCGTATCCGCTTTCGCTTTGCGGGACAGGACGATCGCGCCGACCAGTGCCGCGAGGAGGAGGACGGAGAGGGCCTCGAAGGGCAGGACCCAGTGCCGGAAGAGGCTCTCGCCGGTGACCTTCGTGGAGCCGGCGGCCGGGCCGTCGAGGTCGATCCAGGTGGTGCGGAAGGCGTCGGCGACGACCCAGACCAGGGCGATGGCGGCGACGGCCGCGACCGCCAGGGCGGGCCACCGGTTCCCGGAATCGGCGTCCGGGGAGCGGCCGATGGGGGCGCGGGTCAGCATCAGACCGAAGAGAAGGAGGACGACCACGGAACCGACATAGATGAGGACCTGCACCCAGGCGATGAACTCCGCCGTCAGCAGCAGGTATTCGACGGCGAGTCCCCCGAGGGCCACGACCAGCCAGAGAGCCGCGTGCACCAGCTGCCTGGTGGTCACGGTCACCACGGCGGCGCCCAGGGTCAGCAGGCCGACCAGCAGGAACGCGACCTCGACACCGGTCGGCGAGAGAAAGCCGTGCGGCGCTTGGGCGAGGGTCACTGCCGGCCTCCCGGGGAGTCGGTGGGGGCGGGGCCGTCGGAGG
>NZ_LIRL01001260.1 GCF_001419795.1 Streptomyces niveiscabiei | reverse complement strand
GGGCGGCGACGCCGAGGAACCAGTCGGTGACGGCACGCCCCTGGCGGCCCTCGCGGACGCTGCCGACGATGACGGCGACGCGCAGTGGAGTGGTGTAAGCAGGCATGGGTGTCCCCCTGTTCGTGCCCCGGCTCGACTGCCGAGGTCGGCTCACATCCGGTAAAGTACAACGCACGTTGTCTGATGTACAACGGGCGTTGTCAGAAAAGCGAGGCACGAGGAGAGCGCGTGGGTACGACCAACGAAGCCCGGTGGGAGGCCGCCCTCAAGGACCACCCGCCCCGCAAGGTCCAGAAGTGGGCCGCGATGGCCGGCGCCGCCTGCACCCTCTTCGGCCGCGAGGGCTACACCCGCGCCTCGGTCGACGCGGTCGCCGCAGCCGCCGGCGTCTCGACCCGCACCCTCTACAACCACTTCCCCGGCGGCAAGGCGGAACTGTTCCGCACGGTCGTCACCTGGACGTCGGCCGAGGTGAAGGACGCCCAACTCGCCTGCCTGGCAAGCGTGCTGCCCCCCGGCAGACCCCCGCACCCCGACAACCTGGAACGCGACCTGACCGCCCTCGCCGAGGGCTTCGCCGACCTCCTGACGCGCTACGCCGACCACTTCGCCCTGGTCCGCCACATCCACGCGGAGGCCGACCACGTCCCGCCCGAGGTCCTGAGGTCCTGGCAGGAGGCGGGCCCGATCCCGGTCACCGCCGCACTCACCGAGGCGTTCCAGACCCTCCACGACGCGCATCTCATCGACACGCACGGCGACACGGCGCTCGCGGCGGCCCACTTCGTCGCCCTGACCTCCCAGACCCTCACCCTCCGCACCCACTACGGCGTACTGCCGCTCCCCGAGGAGGACACCCGGCACCTGCTCCGAGGCGGGGTCGCCGCGTTCGTGCGCGCGTACCGAGCCGCATGAAGAAGCGGGGGGTCCCGAGAAAGGACCCCCCGCACGCACCCGCACCGATCAGCCGTTCACCCCGCTGTAGTGCCGCAGGCTCCACCGCCACAACACCCGCGTCCCCACATACGCGAGCAGCCCCAGCAACGGCGACGCGGCGGCCACCCAGTACGGCACGGCGGTCCCGTGCCCGTGCCCCGTGAGCACGGCCGCCGGGAAGTACGCCACGAACGCGAGCGGCAACCCGTACGTGAGCATCCCCCCGACCGCCTTGGGCAGCACGTTCAGCGGGTAACTCCCGAACGTCCCCAGCAGCTCCTCCAGCCACCGCCCCCAGTAGTCGGCGGCNNNNTCCCCGATCGCGTTGGTGGGGAAGTACTCCAGCTGCACCTGCCGGTAGACGGGGAGCGGACGCAGCAGATAGGCGTCGATCTTCCCTTCCTGGATGTGCCGGCCGAGCCCGTGGACCCGCCCGAGGAACAGCACGAACAGCCCGTGCGCCAGCATCCGGATCGCCGGGATCATCAGGACGTCCTGGCT
>NZ_LIRL01000126.1 GCF_001419795.1 Streptomyces niveiscabiei | reverse complement strand
CCTCCTCACCCGCACCGACCCCCTGGGCCGCACCACCGCCTTCTCCTACGACGAAGACGGCCGCCTCACCACGGTCACCCGCCCCGACAGCACCGAACTCCGTGTCGTACGCGGCCTGTTCGGCCTGCCGGTGGAGCGTCATGACCCGGACGGCGCCCGCTGGCTCCAGGAGTTCGACGCACACGGCAACCGCACAGCGGTCACCGATCCGGCGGGCCGCACCACCCACTACGCCTACGACGAGTCCGGCCTCCTCACCTCCGTCACCGACGCTCTGGGTGCCACCACCCTCGTACGCTGCGACGCCTCCGGCCGCCCGGTGGACGTGACCGACCCGGCAGGCGGCACCACCCGCCTGACACGCGACGCCCTCGGCAGACCGGTCCGCATCACCGATCCGACAGGCGGCGTCACCCACCTGGAGTGGCACGCGGACGGGCAGCTCGCCCGCCGTACCGGCCCCGANNTCGAGTACACCCACTTCGACCTGCTCGCCGCCCGCATCCGGCCCGACGGCGCCCGCTACGCATTCGAGCACGACGCCGGCCTGCGCCTCACCCGCGTCACCGACCCACAAGGCCTGACCTGGACCTACGAGTACGACGCGGCAGGCAATCTCGTCTCCGAGACCGACTTCGACGGCCGCCTCGTCACCTACGGACTCGACGCCGCGGGACAACTCGCCACCCGGACCGATCACCTCGGCGGCGTGACCGCGTACGCCTACGACGAACTCGGCCGGTTGATCCGCAAGGAGGTCGCGGACCGGGTCACCGTCCACGCCTACGACCGCGCCGGACGCCTGATCCAGGCGTCGAGTCCCGACAGCGAACTGGTGCGCCGCTACGACCGGTGCGGCCGGCTCAAGACCGAACTCGTCGACGGCCGCGCCCTCGACCACGCGTACGACGCCGTCGGCCGCCGGATTCGCCGCACCACGCCCACCGGACTGGTCACGAGCTACGCCTACGATGCCGCGGGCCGCCCCACCCGGGTGAGCACCGGGGGCCACGACATCACCTTCACGCACGACCCTGCCGGACGCGAAGCGGAACGCGTCTTCGGTGACATCGTCACCCAGACCTCCGCCTGGGACGAGGCCGGCCGGCTGTCGGCCCAGCACCTCACGGCCGGTTCCCGCACCCTCAACGAGCGCACGTACGCCTATCGCGCCGACGGCCGTCTCACCGCGACGTCCGACCGGTTGTCGGGGAAGCGCACCTTCGAGCTCGACCCGGTCGGCAGGGTCACCGCCGTCCACGCGCACGGCTGGAGCGAACGGTACGCCTACGACGCGAGCGGCAACCAGACCTCGGCCGCATGGCCCGACGCGCACCCCGGCCACGAAGCCACCGGCCCTCGCGCCTACACGGGCACCACCGTCACGCGTGCGGGTGACATCCGCTTCGAGCACGACGCCCTCGGCCGCGTCACTCTGCGCCAGAAGATCCGGCTCTCCCGCAAACCGGACACCTGGCGGTACACGTGGGACGCCGAGGACCGTCTCACCTCCGTGGTCACCCCTGACGGCACCCGCTGGCGATACCGCTACGACCCTCTGGGCCGACGTACCGCCAAGCAGCGCCTGACGCAGGACGGCGACGCCGTGGCGGAGGAGATCCGGTTCACCTGGGACGGTCTGGTTCTCTGCGAACAGACCAGCGTTTCCGGCGACTTGCCCCGTCCGGTGGCGATCACCTGGGAACACCGGGGCCTCGTGCCGCTCGCGCAGACCGAACGCATCCTCACCCCGGACGCCCGCCAGGAGGAGATCGACCGGCGCTTCTTCGCCGTGGCCACCGACCTGATCGGCACCCCCACGGAACTGATCGACGAGTCCGGGCAGATCGCCTGGCGCACCCGCACCACCCTCTGGGGAACCACCGCCTGGTCCCGCTCCAGCACGGCCTACACCCCGCTGCGCTTCCCCGGTCAGTACTACGACCCGGAAACCGGTCTCCACTACAACCTCTTCCGTCACTACGACCCGGAGACCGGCCGGTACACGTCCCCGGACCCGCTGGGACTCTCTCCGGCACCGAACCCGGTCGCCTACGTGACCAACCCGCACACCGTCTGCGACCCCTTCGGCCTGTCGCCGTACCCGAACGGCGACGGCCCGGCCATCGGCGAGTACACCTCCAAAGGCGAGGGCCAGGACCTCAAACGCTCCGCCACGGTGGGCGACGACCAGTGGCACTTCAACACCGGCCACGGCTACGACCGGGCCCACACCGGCCCGGACGGAACCACGAACGATCTCCGCACCACCAACCTGAAACCCGACCAGATCGAACAGGCGATCGTCTCCGACGTGTACGCGTACATGAGGGACGGCGGGGTCGTCCCCCGCGCCAGAACCCCCGAATTCACCGGCCCGCTCGACAGGTCGGTGCGGATCGACGGGCACGATGTCGGCTACCGGGTCATCCAGCGGCCCGACGGCGCCTACCAACTGTCCACGTACTGGCTCAACCCGTAGCGTCCGGTGGGCGTCGACTAGGGTCTGAACACCCGTATCGTCCCCAGGCACTTCGGGGCGCCGGAAGAAATCCGTCAGGAGAAGCGAGAGATGCCCGACCCGACCCCTGCGGCCAGAAGTCTCAGCCAGGCGATCGACGGCGCGGACCCTCAGCAGGTCACCGAAGCCGCCCGTGAGTTCGTCGAGAAGCTCACCTTCGCGACGGCCGACGAGATCCTCGCCATGCTCGGGGAGATCCTCGACGAGGACTGGATGGCCCTGCCGCCCTGGGCCCGCAATCTCGCCTACCGCCTGGCCTGCCTGCAACGCCCCGACGACCCACAGCTGCTCCGCGAAGCGGCTGCGGACCTCCTGTCCTTCGGGCCCGACTGGGACACGTACGCCGAAGACCTCAAGAGGCACGCGGCGGAACTGGAATAGCCCCGCGGGACGAAATGGTGGGGCGGGTGGGACTCGAACCCACGGCCGACGGATTATGAGTCCGCTGCTCTAACCGGCTGAGCTACCGCCCCATAGCGGCGTGTCGCGTACAAGTGTGCGCGCCGTCTGCCGCAGCATAGCCGGTCATACGATCTCCCGCTCCGGATGGTCGGCTTCCGCATGCCTGCTGACCTCGCCTTCGTATCCGGGAGGACCGCACCAGCGCCCGTACGGTTCCACCGGACATGAAAAAGGACCCCAACGGGGTCCTCGTTCAGCATGCTCCCCCGACTGGACTCGAACCAGTAACCTGCCGGTTAACAGCCGGCTGCTCTGCCAATTGAGCTACGGAGGACCGAGCTCCCCCGACTGGACTCGAACCAGTAACCTGCCGGTTAACAGCCGGCTGCTCTGCCAATTGAGCTACAGGGGAATGCCTCGTCGCATCGATCGTCGTCACCTGGGTACTTGCCAGGGGGCGCCCTCTCGCTGCGACACATACATTAGCGCAAGCAGGGGGGTGCTTCGCCAATCGGTATCCCCGCCGACACCAGGGAAGGGTCGCCGTCATGCGCTACCGGCTGACGTTCGCCGCCGGACTCGCCGTGGGTTACGTCCTCGGCACCCGTGCCGGACGTGAACGCTACGAGCAGCTGAAGAAATCCGCCCGCGCCGTCGCGCAGAACCCGGCGGTCCGCAACACCGCCGAATCGGCCGCCCAGCAGGGCCGCCAGTTCGCGGGCCGCACCTTCGAGAAGGTCAGCATCCGCTTCCCCGACTCGGTCGCCACCCGCGTCCGTACGCTCCGTGAGCGCAACGCGGCGGCAGCGGACGACGACTGGGGAACGAGCAACACATAAACGAGCAGCACCTGAACGAGCCACACAGTCGCGACCAGCCACGACGTGCCCGCGCCCGGACGTCCCCGCGAGCCGTCCAGCACCTCACCGGCCCGATCCGGCGCAGCGCTACGGCAGAATTTGACCCATGGGGATAGTCGCCGGGCTGGACAGTGCGCCCGATTTCACTCGCATCGTCGTCTGTGACACGGACACGGGCGCCGTGCTCAGGCAGGGCTACGCCCCGCACCCGCTCGACAGCGCGGAGGGCGGCGCCCGCCCGAGCGACGTCGACCCGCAGTCCTGGCTCCTGTCGCTCGGCGAGGCGGCGGGCGGCGGTCTGCTGGAGGGCGTGCAGGCGATCGGCGTGAGCGCGCAGCAGAACGCGGTGATCCCCCTGGACGCGCAGGGCAACACGGTCCGCCCGGCGATGACGGGCAGCGACAAGCGCGCCCAGGTCGCGGCGGCGGACCTGGTGGACGCGCTGGGCGGGCGCGGCGCGTGGGCGCAGGCCGTCGGCGCGGTCCCCCAGTCCGGGCACCCGGTGACGAAGCTGCGCTGGCTCGCGAAGAGCGACCCGGAGGCGGCGGCGCGCACGGCCGTCCTGCTCCAGGCGCACGACTGGCTGGTCTGGCAGCTCCTGGGCCGCCCGGCACGCCGTACGACGGACCGGGGCGGGGCGTCGGGTACGGGGTACTGGTCGGCCGCGTCCGGCGGTTACCGCCCCGATCTGGTGGAGCTGGCGCTCGGTCACCAGGTGATGCTCCCGGACGTCATCGGGCCCTCGGAGGCGGCGGGTACGACGCCGGAGGGGCTGCTGATCTCGGCGGGGACCGGCGAGACGATGGCGGCGGCCTTCGGTCTGGGCCTGGGGCTCGGGGACGCGGTCGTGTCGCTGGGCGCCTCGGGCTCGGTGATGGCCGTGCACCCGGAGGCGCTGGTGGACAGCTCCGGGATGATCACGTCGCTGGCGGACGCGACCGGCATGCACCTGCCCGTCGTCACCACCCTCAACGCCGTACGCACCCTGCGCGGGACCGCCGAACTGCTCGGTGTGAAGGACCTGGAGGCGCTCTCGGAGCTGGCGACGCAGTCGACGCCGGGGTCGCACGGGCTGGTGATGCTGCCGTACCTGGAGGGTGAGCGGACGCCGAACCTGCCGCACACGGCGGGGACGATCACCGGGCTGCGCCGGGAGTCGATGAAGCCGGAGCATCTGGCGCGGGCGGCGTTCGAGGGCATGCTGTGCGGGCTGGCGGACGCGCTGGACGTGCTGCGCGGGCGCGGGGTCGACGTACGGCGGATCTTCCTGCTCGGCGCGGCGGCCGGGCTTCCGGCGGTGCAAGCGGCGGCTCCTTCGCTGTTCGGGGCCCAGGTGGTCGTACCGCAGCCGGCGGACTACGCGGCGATCGGGGCGGCGCGGCAGGCGGCGTGGGCGCTGGGGGTGTCGCAGGGGACGCTGGACCCGCGGACGCCTCCGGCCTGGCAGGGAGCGGCGGCGCAGGTGCTCGACCCGGGCGAGGATCTCGCGGTGGGCCAGGCCGTGCGCCAGCAGTTCGTGTCGGTGCGGGAGCAGATCCATCCCGGGGCCCTGCACTGACGCTCCGCCGAGGCGGGGCGCGCCTTCGAAAAGCTCGTTCCCAAGCGCGTTCCCGTAAGGTCCAACGCGCCGGAGAACGTCCGAGTTCCCGGTTGCGCTGTCAGCTCAAGAAGGCCACCTGATGGGTTAATCGGTTGAGGTAACGCGGGTGGAGTGTCCGACGATAGGGGCCAGGGGCAACCATGAGGCCCCCTCCGCCGGACCCCATCCACCCTCTGCCGAGAGACGTAGCGTGCTCATACGACTTCTGCGGACCTATCTCAGGCCCTATCGAAAACCGATCGGTCTGCTGGTGCTGCTGCAACTGCTCCAGACCAGCGCGACCCTGTACCTGCCCACGTTGAACGCCGACATCATCGACCACGGCGTCATCAACGGCGACACCGGCTACATCCTGACCTACGGCGCTCTGATGATCGGCATCTCGCTGGCGCAGGTCGTGACGAACATCGGTGCCGTGTACTACGGCGCGCGGACGGCGTCCGCGCTGGGCCGGGACCTGCGCGGGGCGGTGTTCGACCGGGTGCAGTCGTTCTCCTCGCGCGAGGTGGGCCAGTTCGGTGCCCCGTCGCTGATCACGCGCACGACGAACGACGTGCAGCAGGTCCAGATGCTGGTGCTGATGACGTTCACCCTGATGGTGTCCGCGCCGATCATGTGCGTGGGCGGCATCGTGCTGGCGCTCGGTCTGGACGTGCCGCTGTCGGCGGTGCTGGTGGCCGTCGTCCCGCTGCTGGGCGTCTGCGTGACGCTGATCGTGGTGAAGCTGCGGCCGTTGTTCCGGTCGATGCAGGAGCGGCTGGACACCGTCAACCGGGTGCTGCGGGAGCAGATCACCGGCAACCGGGTGATCCGCGCGTTCGTGCGGGACGCGTACGAGGAGGAGCGGTTCCGGAAGGCCAACACGGACCTGACGGACGTATCGCTCAAGGCGGGGAATCTGCTGGCGCTGATGTTCCCGATCGTCATGACGGTGGTGAACCTGTCGTCGATCGCGGTGGTCTGGTTCGGGGCCCATCGCATCGACGACGGCGAGATGCAGATCGGTGATCTGACGGCGTTCCTCGCGTATCTGATGCAGATCGTGATGGCCGTGATGATGGCCACGTTCATGTTCATGATGATCCCGCGCGCGGAGGTGTGCGCCGAGCGGATCCAGGAGGTGCTGGAGACGTCGTCGAGCGTGGTTCCGCCGTCGGCGCCCGTGCGGGAGCTGCGGCGGCACGGGCATCTGGAGCTGCGGGGCGCGGGGTTCCGCTACCCGGGCGCCGAGGAGCCGGTGCTGAAGGCGGTGGACCTGGTGGCGCTGCCCGGCGAGACGACGGCCGTGATCGGCTCGACGGGCAGCGGCAAGTCCACGCTCCTGGGGCTCGTGCCCCGGTTGTTCGACGCGACGGACGGCGAGGTCCTGGTGGACGGCGTGCCGGTCGCCGACATCGAGCCGGAGCTGCTGGCGAAGGCGGTGAGCCTGGTGCCGCAGAAGCCGTACCTGTTCGCGGGGACGGTCGCGACGAACCTGCGCTACGGCAACCCGGACGCGACGGACGAGGAGCTGTGGCACGCGCTGGAGGTGGCTCAGGCCAGGGAGTTCGTGGAGCGGCTCGAGGGCGGGCTGAACGCGCCGATCGCGCAGGGCGGGACGAACGTGTCGGGCGGCCAGCGGCAGCGGCTGTCCATCGCGCGCACGCTGGTGCAGCGGCCGGAGATCTACCTGTTCGACGACTCGTTCTCCGCGCTCGACTACGCGACGGACGCGGCGCTGAGAGCGGCGCTCGCGCGCGAGACGGCGGCGGCGACCGTGGTGATCGTCGCGCAGCGCGTGGCGACCATCCGCGACGCGGACCGGATCGTCGTCCTGGACGAGGGCCGGGTCGTCGGGACGGGAACCCATCACGAGCTGATGGCGGAGAACGAGACGTACCGGGAGATCGTGCTCTCCCAGCTCACGGAAGCGGAGGCTGCCTGATGGCCGGGCCTGCGGGACGCATGTTGGCCGGTGCGGGACCCGACAGCCGGTCGCTGGACTTCAAGGTGTCCGGGAAGCGGCTGGTCGGGTACTTCAAGCCGGAGCGCCTCACGGTGTACGCGCTGTTGGTGTGCGTCGTGATCAGCGTGGGGCTGAACGTCGTCGGTCCGAAGATCCTCGGGAAGGCGACCGACCTGGTGTTCGCGGGGATCGTCGGGCGGCAGCTGCCGGCCGGCGAGTCGAAGGAACAGGTCCTCCAGGGGATGCGGGACGACGGGCAGTCGTCCGTCGCGGACATGCTCCGGTCGACGGACTTCACGCCCGGCAAGGGCATCGACTTCGGGGCCGTGGGGGAGGTCCTCGGGATCGCCGTCGGCGTGTTCGTGATCGCCGGTCTGCTGATGGCGGTCGCGACGCGGCTCGTCAACCGGGCCGTCAACCGGACGGTGTTCCGGATGCGGGAGGACGTGCAGACGAAACTGTCGCGCCTTCCCCTGTCGTACTTCGACAAACGGCAGCGCGGGGAGGTGCTGTCGCGGGCGACGAACGACATCGACAACATCGGGCAGACGCTCCAGCAGTCCATGGGGCAGCTGATCAACTCCGTGCTGACGATCATCGGCGTGCTCGCGATGATGTTCTGGGTGTCGTGGCTGCTCGCGCTGGTCGCGCTGGTGACGGTGCCGCTGTCGGCGCTCGTCGCGACACGCATCGGCAAGCGCTCGCAGCCGCACTTCGTGCAGCAGTGGCGGACCACGGGGCAGCTCAACGCGCACATCGAGGAGATGTACACCGGGCACACGCTGGTCAAGGTCTTCGGGCGGCAGCGGGAGTCCGCGCAGCAGTTCGCCGAGCAGAACGACGCGCTGTACGAGGCGGGGTTCAAGGCGCAGTTCAACAGCGGGATCATGCAGCCGCTGATGATGTTCGTGTCCAACCTCAACTATGTGCTGGTGGCGGTCGTCGGCGGGCTGCGGGTGGCGTCCGGGTCGCTGTCCATCGGTGACGTGCAGGCGTTCATCCAGTACTCGCGCCAGTTCTCGATGCCGCTCACGCAGGTCGCGTCGATGGCCAACCTGGTGCAGTCCGGGGTCGCGTCGGCCGAGCGGATCTTCGAGCTCCTCGACGCGGACGAGCAGGAGGCGGACGCGAAGGACTCCGAGCGCCCGGCCGAGTCGCTCGGGCGGGTCGCGCTGGAGGGCGTGTCCTTCCGGTACGACCCCGACAAGCCGCTCATCGAGGACCTGTCGCTGACCGTCGAGCCCGGCCACACGGTCGCCATCGTCGGCCCCACCGGCGCGGGCAAGACGACCCTCGTCAACCTCCTCATGCGGTTCTACGACGTCTCCGGCGGGCGCATCACCCTCGACGGCGTCGACATCGCCCGCATGTCCCGCGACGACCTGCGCGCGGGCATCGGCATGGTCCTCCAGGACACGTGGCTGTTCGGCGGGACGATCGCCGAGAACATCGCGTACGGCGCCGCGCGCGACGTCACGCGCGGGGAGATCGAGGAGGCGGCGCGCGCGGCGCACGCGGACCGGTTCGTCCGTACGCTGCCGGACGGGTACGACACCGTCATCGACGACGAGGGCAGCGGGGTCAGCGCGGGTGAGAAGCAGCTCATCACCATCGCGCGCGCGTTCCTGTCCGACCCGGTGATCCTCGTCCTCGACGAGGCGACGTCCTCCGTCGACACCCGTACGGAGGTGCTGATCCAGAAGGCGATGGCCAAACTGGCGCACGGGCGCACGTCGTTCGTCATCGCGCACCGGCTGTCGACGATCCGGGACGCGGACACGATCCTCGTCATGGAGAACGGCTCGATCGTCGAACAGGGCTCGCACAGCGAGCTGCTGGAGTCGGGCGGCGCCTACGCGCGGCTGTACAAGGCGCAGTTCGCGGAGGCGGTGGCCGAAGTGGACTGAGCCCCAAGGGGGTTGGGGTGCCGCCACGGACGGTGTGTGGCACCCCCGCCTCAGTCCAGGTATCCCCTCAGCTGGTCCGCGAACGCGTGGTCCCGGAGCTTGTTGAGGGTCTTGGACTCGATCTGCCGGATCCGCTCGCGCGTGACGCCGAAGATCCGGCCGATCTCCTCCAGCGTGCGCGGCCGGCCGTCGGCGAGCCCGTACCGCAGCTGGACGACCTTGCGCTCGCGCTCCCCCAGCGTCGACAGCACGGCCTCCAGGTGCTCCCTGAGCAGCAGGAACGCGGCGGACTCGACGGGGCTCGCGGCGTCGCCGTCCTCGATGAGGTCGCCCAGGGCCACGTCGTCCTCCTCGCCCACGGGTGCGTGGAGGGAGACGGGCTCCTGGGCGAGTCGCAGGACCTCGCCGACGCGTTCGGGCGCGAGGTCGAGCTGGGCGGCCACCTCTTCTGGTGTCGGCTCGTAGCCGCGCTCCTGGAGCATGCGGCGCTGGACGCGCACGACACGGTTGATGAGTTCGACGACGTGGACGGGGACGCGGATGGTCCGGGCCTGGTCGGCGAGGGCCCGGGACATGGCCTGGCGGATCCACCAGGTGGCGTACGTCGAGAACTTGTACCCGCGCGCGTAGTCGAACTTCTCGACGGCGCGGATGAGGCCGAGGTTGCCCTCCTGGACGAGGTCGAGCATGGTCAGGCCGCGGCCGACGTACCGCTTGGCGACGGAGACGACGAGCCGCAGGTTCGCCTCGATGAGGCGGCGCTTGGCCATCCGGCCCATGACGACGAGCCGGTCCAGGTCCAGCGCCAACTGGCTGTCCAGGTCAGGGGTGTTGAGGAGTTTCTCCTCGGCGAACAGGCCCGCCTCGACGCGCCGCGCCAGCTCGACCTCCTCGGCCGCGGTCAGCAGCGGGATGCGGCCGATCTCGCGGAGGTACTGGCGGAACAGGTCGGAGGAGGGTCCGCCGGTGTCGGACGGGCGGATCCGCTCGGGGGGTTCGTCGATCCCCTCCGGCGGGGGCCCCGTCTCGGGGTGGTGCGCTGCGGTGCCCTGCGCGGGCACCGCGGCCAGCACGTCGGCCTCGGCGTCGGGCTCCGCTTCGGTACTGACGTCGGTCTGGGTGAGCGTCTGGGTCTGCACGGGGGCGACCTCCAGGATGATCGCTGCCAGGGGGTACGACAGCGGCACTTCGGGGGCGGAGTGGACGGCCTCGCCGCAGTCCGTCCCGTACGCGGTGAGCATCGGCCTGGGCGGGGGTTTCGTGGGGGACGGATCGGCCGCGCTCCGAGTACTCAGGCACCGCCACCCAGTGTGGGGTACGACACATCACCGCCACGAGGGGCGTGCGGTGACTTTTTGAGTCCGCGACGTGACCGGCCGCTGACCCGTACGCCCCCACCTGCGAGAATCCCCCGGTGTCCGAATCCTTGTACGAAACACACCTCACCGTCGACTGTTCCGACCTGGACCATCTGCGCGCGTGGGCGTCCGCCGCGGACCTGAAACTCACGGTGATCGAACTCGCGCGGGGGCGGATGCCGGTGCAGCCGATGCTGACGCTGCGGGGTGACACGTACGGCGCGCAGCGCGCCCGCGCGCGGGCG
>NZ_LIRL01001259.1 GCF_001419795.1 Streptomyces niveiscabiei | reverse complement strand
CCGAGGTGCTCCATCGTCCGCGCGAAGATGCGGACGATGGAGCACCTCGGCCTGAAGGGGCAGATCGAGGACATCCTCATCACCCTCTCCGACCAGTACCACCTCCTGCGCCTCCTCAGCGGGCGCGGCGGCAACGGGCTGTTCCTGTACCTCGTGCTGGACTCGAAGCGGTCCAACCTGGCGATGGCGCGGCACCAGTTGAAGCGGATCGAGGAGGAGCTGGAGGTCTGAGCGGGCTCGCCTCGGGCGCCGGCCGCCGAGACGGGAACGCTTCAGCCTCCGGCTGCTGAGGGCGTCCGGCCCAGCCTCCGCCCACTGCGAGGCGTTCGGCCCAGCCTCCGGCCACTGCGAGGCGTTCGGTTCAGCCTCCGGCCGCTGCGAGGCGTTCGGCTCAGCCTCCGGCCGCTGCGAGGCGTTCGGTTCAGGCTCCGACCGTGGTGCGGCGGCGCGCTCCTCCGGGGGCCGCGTCGCCCGCCGCGATGCCTGTCGTGCGGTACGCCTTCACGGCCTTGCCGGCCGGGGCGCCGCCGTATCTGCCGAGCCAGTCGACCCGTACCCACAGGAGTTCCCCCTCGGTCCGTTCCCGGCGGCCCAGCCAGGCGGACTTGAGGCGCAGGCCGGTGCCGTAGCCGGCGACGAGCAGGCCGGGGGCCGCGGGTACGGCGAACGAGGCGGCGATCGCGAGGGCGAGGGCGAGGAGGAGCCACCAGCGGTTGCCGTGGCGCCAGTTGCGTACGGTGACCGCGCGGTCCTGGAGCACATCGTGCTTGCCGGCGCGCGCGGCGGCCCGGGCGAGGGTGGCGTACCGCTTACGCCGGGCGTACGCCGTGACGACGGCGGCGACAATGAACAACGCGGCCCCGGCGAGCACCCCGATCCGCCGCCCGGTGATCCCGGGCACCAGCACCCCGACCCCCGCGGCGAACACCCCGCACCACCACCACGGCCCGGCCCCCGCCCGCACGACGACGGCGACCCGCGCCAGCCCTTGTCCTCCACGCACCATGCAACTCGCCTCCTCATCACCGGTCTCCCCGCACGCCGGAAGCTACCGAGCGAACGTGAGACGAGTCTGAGAGCGGGGGGGTGCGCCTAATAACTCGGGTGGTACTGATACGTAGGCGAGTGCCGCACCGTCGTGGTTGATCGCGCAGTTCCCCGCGCCCCTAAAAAAGCCGGACCACTCCACCCAGCCCACTTAGCTGCGGGCAGTCGTGCCG
>NZ_LIRL01001258.1 GCF_001419795.1 Streptomyces niveiscabiei | reverse complement strand
AGGCGGCGGGCGTCCTCGGGGGAGGCGTTGAAGTAGATCTTGGTGCGGGCGTTGGTGCTGATGCCTTCTTCGAGGTCCTTGGGGAGCTGGCGCAGGTACTGGTGGGCCAGCGTCATGGCGAGGCGGTAGCCGCGGGCCTCGGCGAGCACGTCCTCCAGGGGATAGGGGAGGTTGAGGAAGTTGTGGGCCTCGTCGATGTAGAGGCCGGCGTCGTGGCGGCGGGAGTGGGGGATGCGGGCGCGGCGGGTGGCGGCCTGCCAGGTACGGGCGACCACGATCGAGCCGACGAGGCGGGAGGTCTCGGTGCCCAGTGAGTCCTTCGCGATCCGCACCAGGCAGATCCCGCCGTCGAGGACTTCTTCCATGTCGACGGTGGAGGGTCCGGCGGCGAGGGCGGAGCGTACGAACGGCCGCAGCAGCAGACCCCGGAGCTTGTTCATCAGCGGGGCGATGACCTGCGCGCGGGAGGCGGGGGACAGGGAGTCGTACCAGGACCAGAACCCTTTGAGAACCTCGTCGTGGATCTGGTCGACCGCGCGCCGGCGGAACGCGGGGATCGACAGGAGGCGGGGGAGGTCGGTGAGGAGCGGGGTGCCGGGGAGTTCGCGCAGGGTGAGCAGGCCCGCGCGCAGGATGTCCTCCGTACGCGGGCCCCAGGAGGAGGCGTAGATCCGGGAGAAGATCGAGACGAGGTTGTCGACGGTGCGGGCGGCGTCGGCGCCTTCGAGGGGGTTGAGGACGGGCGGGCGGGTGCGGCTGTCGGCGTCGAACAGCACCACCTTCTCGCCGAGGTGCTCGGGCAGCCGCATCAGGATGTCGGTGACCAGGTCGCCCTTGGGGTCGACGACGATCAGACCGCGCCCGGCGTCCGCGTCGGCCAGGATCATGCGGCCCAGCAGCTCCGACTTCCCCGAGCCGGTGGCGCCCAGGACGTGGAGGTGCTGGCGGGCGTCGGGGACACGCAGGCCGACGGGGCGGGGGCGGCCGGAGTCGGTGAGGCCGAT
>NZ_LIRL01001257.1 GCF_001419795.1 Streptomyces niveiscabiei | reverse complement strand
ACGAAGGGGGAGCCTTCTGTTTGCCCGTGCGGAGAGCCTTGACCGTGCCGGGCGGCGTCGTTACCTTGCGACAGATCCGCCACGTGGACACCGTTCAGCATGCCGAACAACGCCGGTGTCTCTCCAGCCGTGTGGCACCACCTCCCGCAGCAAGGGCAGCCCCTGGCGGTGGGAGCGCTCCCGGACGACCCGTGCCCCCGCACGGGCCGGGCACATCTCCACGAGGAGGGGACATGGCACACCGCGCACCCACCCGCAGAACCGTCCTGACGACCCTGGGCGCCCTGCCCGTGCTCACCGCCGCGGGCACCTCAGGCGCCGAGGCCCGCACGATCACCGCCACCGCCGTCATCAACCCCTCCGCCACCCGGCAGACCATCCGCGGCTTCGGCGGCATGACCCACACCGCCTGGATCGGCGACCTCACCGCGGCCCAGCGCGACACCGCCTTCGGCACCGGCGACGGCCGGCTCGGCCTCTCCCTGCTGCGGGTCCCCGTCCCCGAGGACCGCGCGGCCTGGAGCCGCGACCTCGCGACCGCCCAGCGCGCCACCGCCCTGGGCGCCTCCGTGATCGCCTCCCCGTGGAACCCGCCCGCGTCCATGGTCGAGCGCTTCGTCCGCGGCACCCAGACCGACGCCCGGCGCCTGAGGTACGACATGTACGCCGCCTACGCCCGCCACCTCGACGACTTCACCGCCCACTACCGCGCAGGCGGCGTGAACCTGTACGGCATCTCCGTGCAGAACGAACCCGACTACGCCCACGACTGGACCTGGTGGACCCCCGCCGAGATGGTCCGCTTCCTGCGGGACAACGCCGGCGCGATCAGCACCCGGGTCATCGCCCCGGAGTCCTTCCAGTACCTGAAGAACATGTCCGACCCGATCCTCAACGACCCGGTGGCCCTCGCCAACGTGGACATCGTCGGCGCCCACCTCTACGGCACCTCCCTCGCGAACTTCCCCTACCCCCTGTTCAAGCAGAAGGGCGCGGGCAAGGAACTCTGGATGACCGAGGTCTACCACCCCAACAGCTCCGACTCCGCCGACCTCTGGCCCCAGGCCCTCGACGTGGGCGAGCACATCCACCACGCGATGGTCGACGCCGAGTTCCAGGCGTACATCTGGTGGTACATCCGGCGCGGCTACGGCCCGATGCGCGAGGACGGCCAGATCAGCAAACGCGGCGCCGCCATGGCCCACTTCGCGCGGTTCGTGCGCCCCGGATACGTCCGGGTCGACGCGACGGCCAGTCCCGCGACGAACGTCTACGTCTCGGCGTACCGGGGCGGCGGCTCCACGGTCGTCGTCGCCGTCAACAAGGCGGCAGGCGCCGTCAGCCAGCAGTTCACGCTGGTGAACAGCGCCCCGTCGACGGTCGCGTCGTGGGTGACGGACGCCGGCCGCAACGTCGCCTCCCAGGGGACGGCGAGCGTGGCGAACGGCACCTTCACGGCGACGCTGCCCGCGCGCAGCGCCACGACGTTCGTCCTGCGCTGAACCAGAGGTCCCGCGCTGAACCAGAAGCCCTTCGGGTATCCGCTCCACCCGCCGGCGTCCGGGGCGAGCCCCGGGGTCCCCTGTTCCCCGGGCCGCGCCCCAGGGGGAAGGGCGCGGCCCGGGGAAC
>NZ_LIRL01001256.1 GCF_001419795.1 Streptomyces niveiscabiei | reverse complement strand
CGCGATGGGGTCGTACACGGCGTACAGGCAGGTCGCGAGGTAGTCGCCGCCGAGCCGCTGCGCGAGGTCGTCGAAGTTGCGCAGCAGTTGCGCGGGCGGCAGGTCGAGGCCGGCCATGGTCTGGATCGCGGTCCGCAACTGGCCCATCTTCGCGGCGGAGTTGAGCCCGTGGCCCATGACGTCGCCGACGACGAACGCGGTACGCGCGCCGGGCAGTTTGACCGCGTCGAACCAGTCGCCGCCGATGCGGCCCAGCTGGGTGCCCGGCAGGTAGCGGGTGGCGATGTCGCAGCCGGCCATGCGCGCGGGGATGTGCGGCAGCATGCTGTCCTGGAGGGTCTCGGCGACGGCCTCCTGGAACGTGTACATGCGCGCGTTGTCGAGCACGAGCCCCGCGCGGGCGGCGAGTTCGGCGCCGGTGACGCGGTCCATGTCGTTGAACTCGGTGCGCTCGGGGTGCCGCAGCAGGATCATGAACCCGAGGACGACGTTGCGCGCCTTGAGCGGCACGACGAGCATCGACCGGCCGGTGATGAGGGGCCGGATGTCGCGCTTGTCGAACTGCGAGGCGATCGCGTGCCCCATCTGCTCATCGATGCGCGGCACGAGCACGGGTTCGCCGGTGGTCATGCACTGGAAGAACGGCGTGTGCGCGGGGAACGGCATCGCCTCGCCGACGGGGACGACGTCGTCCCAGCGCCCGGGTTCGTCGGTGTGTTCGAGGGCGACGCGGTGCCACATCGTGCGTGTGTCGGGCACCCCTTCGTCGAACTCCTCGCCGGCGACGACCTGTTCGCGCAGATAGGTCCCGGCGACGTCGGTGAAGCGCGGGACGACGGCCCGGCTGACCTCGACGATCGTGCGCGCGAGGTCCAGCGACGTACCGATCTTCCCGCTGACCTCGTTGAGGAACTCCAGGCGCTCGCGTACGGCGACGTACTCCAGGTCCTCGCCGTCCTCGCCGTCGTCGGCGAGTTCGGCCGGCACCGGCAGGCCCTGCGCGAGCGCGCGGGCGGCGCGTTCGCGGCGGACCTTGCGCTCGGCGCGCCGGGAGACGCCCCAGTCGGGGGTGACGGGGACCTTCTCGTTCTGGCTGAACTCCAGGATGGGGTAGCCGAGTTCGAGGACCTGGGCGACGATGCGGGCGCCCTCGCCGACGCTCATGCTGGGCAGGATCTCGGGGAGCCGGCGCGCGAGGTCGTCGGCGCCGGGGAACTCGGTGTGGCGGGCGAACGCCGGGGAGATCCGCTCGACGCTCACGCCGCCGTCGTCGCCGTTCTCGCCGTCCTCAGGGGCTGCCTCCTCGCGCAGTCCGGCCGCGTCGGCGGCGAGCACCAGGAGCCGTTCGGCGCCGGAGCCGTACAGCGGGTACGCCCACCACAGGACGTCCGCGCGGGCGCCGTCGGGGCGGCTGATCCAGGCCCGCCCGGAGGACGGGTAGCCGAGTCCCGCGTCGAGCGGCGTGCCGTGGCCGTCGTACTCGGCGAGGACGTCGTACGGGGCGGGTTCGGGGGTGTCCTCGGGATGGCTCATATACACATCT
>NZ_LIRL01001255.1 GCF_001419795.1 Streptomyces niveiscabiei | reverse complement strand
TCGTCCCCCAGCGCCCCGATCGTGTCCCGCGCCCGCTGAAGATGCTCCCGGGCCCGCCCGAGATCCCCCGCCTTCCGGTAGCACTCCCCCACGTTGAGATGCAGCGACGGATACAGCCCGGCCACCGACAACGTGACCCCGGCCCGCGCCGCCCGCTCATCGGTGACCGACCCGGCAGCGGCGAGCGCCCGCAGATCCCACTCCAGCTCCTCGCGCACGTCGTCCTGCACATCGGCCATGGCGTGCGCGAGCACGCACACGTACAGCGGGTCGCCCTCCTCGCCGCCGATGTCCGCCCAGATCTCCGTGAACAGTTCACGCGCGGCTGCGCGTTGGCCCCGATGGTGATGCAGCTCCACGGCGTGGCCGATCCGCAGGAGGGTCGGGTCGGTGATCAATTGCGGCTCCTTCGGCGGGCGTTGACGCTCCGGGCCCAGGCACCGTACCCGTCTCGGGGTTGACGCGCGACGCCCCCGGCGATGCCGCGTTGCGCGGGAAGTCGGGCGGGTCAGGTAGGCCCCGCCCGCCCGTCTCACCCCTTGACCGACCCCTGCAACAGCGCGCTCACGAACTGCCGTTGGAAGACGAGGAACACGATCAGTGTGGGCGTGAGGATGAGGAGGGAGCCCGCGCACAGGAGGACCAGGTCGGTGCCCCACTGGCCCTGGAAGGCACCGAGGGCGCCGGCCATCGTGCGTTTCGTGGGGCCGTCGACCATGACGATGCTCAGGAGGAACTGGTTCCAGGTCCACAGGAACAGGAGGATCGTGAGGGAGGAGATGGCGGGGCGGGCCAGGGGGACGTGGATGCGCCAGAAGAGCTGCCAGGTCGAAGCGCCGTCTACGCGGGCCGCTTCGGACAACTCTTTCGGCACGTTGAGGAAGTGGGCGCGCATCCAGTACACCGCGAAGGGCATGTAGAGGCCGATGAGCGGGAGGACGATGGCCCAGCGGGTGTTGAGGAGGCCGAGGTCGTCGATCTGGTGGTAGATCGGGGTGATGACGGCCTCGAAGGGCATGGTCAGGCCGAGGAGCAGGACGCCCATCGCGAGGCCCCCGCCGCGCACCTTGAGGTGGCCGAGGCCGAACCCGGCCATGGTCGCGAGGACGACGGCGGCGGGGACGACGCCGAGGACGATGAGGACGCTGGAGTTCAGCAGCGCGCCCATGTTCGCGACGTCGAAGGCGTCGGCGAAGTTCCCCCAGTGGGGGTCGGAGGGCCACTCCAGGCCGGAGGGGACGGTGCCCCGGGGCTGGAGGGCGGCGGACAGCATGCTGACGAAGGGGAGGAGGGTGACGAGCATGAGCAGGACGAGGAACGCCCGCCCGGTGAGGGCCTCGCGGCGGCTGATGTTCACTTCACTTGCCCTCTCGGGAGAGCCGCTGGATCGGCAGGACGCAGATCAGGACGAGCAGCATGAGGACGACGGCGAGCGCGGAGGCGAGCCCGACCTGGCGCTGGGCGAAGGCGAGCCGGTAGATCTCCAGGCCCGGCACGGTCGTCGAGGTCCCGGGCCCGCCGCTGGTGGAGATGTAGACGATGTCGAAGCTGGCGAGTGCGGCGATGACGGTCACCGTGAGGCAGATCCCGATCTCGCGGCGCAGGCTCGGCAGGGTGACGGCGAAGAACTCGCGCACGGACCCGGCCCCGTCGATGCGCGCGGCCTCGTACAGCGCCGGGTCGATCTTGCTCATGCCGGTGACGAGGAGGATCGTGCACAGGCCGAGCATCACCCAGGCCCCGATGATCCCGACGGCGGGCAGCGCCGTACCGAACTCGCCGAGCCAGGCCCGCGTGTGGGCGCCGAGGCCGATCGCGTCCATGACCTGGTTGACCATGCCGGTCGTGCTGAGGACCCAGCTCCAGGCGATGCCGGCGGCGACGAGCGGGATGACCTGCGGGAGGAAGAGGACGGTCCGGGCGGCCGTACCGAGCGCGCCGGTGCTGACGCGGTGGATGAGGCTCGCGACGAACAGGCCGAGGACCACGGGGACGAAGCTGAAGAAGACGATCAGCACGAACGCGTGCCCGATGATCTCCAGGAGGTCCGGATCGGTGAGGACGGTCCGGTAGTTGTCGAGCCCGACCCACTCCGAGGGGCCGATGCCGTCCCAGCGGTAGAGGGAGTACTGAAAGGTCGTCAGGAGGGGCTTGAGGACGAAGAATCCGTACACGGCGAGGGCGGGGACGACGAACAGCCAGCCGCTCCAGCGGGTCCCCGCCCGCCGCCTCGCGGTCACACCGCCGGCTGTGGAAGGCAGCGCCCGCGCTTCCTTCTCGGCCACGGTGCTCACCGCGCCAGCTCCTTCGCGTACTCCTTCTGTACGGCCTTCACGTACCCCTCGGGCGTCTGCTGCCCCACGATCAGCTTCTGGAGCTCGGGTGTGATGGCCGACGCGAAGATGGACCCGGTCGCGTTGGCGGTGAAGTCGACCGCCCCGTTCTCGGCGCCGAGCCGCTGCGAGGCGGCGAGGGTCGACGCGAGGACCGTGCCCGCCTTGGCCTGCGGTACGGCGAGGTCGGCGGGCCCGCCGGGGCTGGAGCCGCCGACGTCGACGAGGATCTTGCGGGCCTTGGCGTCCGTGTGCAGCCAGTTGAGGAAGTACGCGGCCTCGTTGGGGTGTTTCGCGCGGGCCCCGATCCCGAAGGTGTTCGGCGAGGACATCGCGACGTGCCGGCCCCCGGTCTTCTCGGCCGGGAAGAGGAAGAAGCCGACGTTGCCGGGCATCTTCTTGTCGAGGTTGGCCGACTCCCAGTCCCCGTTGAACATGAACAGGCCCCGCCCCTCGGTGAAGTCGCCGACCATGGTGGTGTAGTCCATGGCGTTGGCGTCCTTGGTGAAGTACCCGGCCCTGGCCCACTTCTCGATGGTCTCGGCGGCCTTGAGGGACGCCGGGGTGTCGAAGGTGGCGCCGGTCTTCTGGAAGATCCAGTCGTTGACCTGGGCGGGGTCGGTGAACTGGTTCTGGAGGGCCTGGTAGGGGAAGTTGATGCCGGCGGTGTTCTTGTTGAACTGCACGATCGGCTGGACGCCCGCCCGCTTGGCCTGGGCGAGCAGCGCCTCGAACTCGGCGACGCTCCCGGGCACTCCGCTCATGCCCGCCTTCTTCGCGAGGTCCTTGTTGTAGAAGACGCCGGTGACGCTGTACCCGAGCCCGGCGCCGTACAGCGGCCCCGATCCGCGCTGACCCGCCTTGTCCACCCGGAGCTGCGCGAGCTGGGAGGCGGGGAACCTGTCCCAGCCGTACGCCTTGGCGTAGGGGTCGAGGTCCTTCAGCAGGTTGTCCTTGACCAGGTCGACCATGGTCGGCAGCCGCATGATGTCCGGCGCGTTGTCCCCGGCCAGGACGCGCGGCGCGTTCTCGACGAGCACCGTGAACTGGTCCTCGCGCACCTTGAAGGTGACGTTCGGATGCTGCCGGGTGAACTCGTCGGCCAGCGCCTTGGCCAGCGGGAACCCGGTCTCGGCGTACATCTGGAGCGTGACCTCGCCGGTGCCGAGGGAGGTGCTGACCGCCGTGTCGCCGGAGGCTGCCGGGGCGTCGGAGCCGGGGGCGCTGCACGCGGCTGCGAGGAATATCAGCGGAATCATCAGGGCCGGCCAGGGTTTCGCCGTGCCTTCGTACATGGAGCACTCCTTGCCTGGGTCACGAGGGAGGGACCGGGGAGTCCCGGTCGGGGTCGTGGTGGCGGACACGGTCCGGCGGCTCCGGACGTGCCGGTGGGGAGGCCGCGACGGCCGGTTCCGGTGGTCTCGGCACCGCCGGTCCCCAAGGGTGGGTCCAGGACGGTTGCCAAGGCGGCTTTCACCGGTGCTAAATAGATTTAGCAGTGAGCATGAGCCCTGCCCAAGACCCTGTCAAGCACCGTGCGGAGGACCGCATTTGAGCCGACGACGCGTCACCATGACCGACGTGGCCCGCCGGGCGGGGGTGTCGCCGACCACGGCGTCCTTCGTCCTCGCCGGCCGCCGCGACATGCGCATCTCGGGCGACGCCGAGGACCGGGTACGGCGCGCCGCGCGCGAACTCGGCTACCGGCCCAACCTCACCGCGCGCGGCCTGCGCACCTCGGTGACCAGGACCGTCGCCCTGATCTCCGACACCATCGCGACGACCCAGTTCGCGGGCGAGGTCATCCACGGCGCCCTCGACGCGGCGGGCGCCCGCGAGCACGTCCTGTTCGTCGCGGAGACCGAGGGCGACGCACAGACGGAGACCCGGCTCGTCGAGGGGATGCTGGACCGGCAGGTGGACGGGTTCGTGTACGCCACGATGTACAGCCGCGAGGTCCGGTTGCCCGCCGCGCTGCGGGACGCCCGGGTGGTGCTGCTCAACTGCTACGAGCGGGACGCGCGGGCGCCGGGCGTCCTGCCGGACGAGGTGAACGCGGGGCGGGACGCGGCGCGCGTGCTGCTCGACGCCGGGCACCGGGAGGGCGTGCACGTCATCGGCGGGCGCCATGTGACGGACGCGACGCCGGACGGGGTGTGGG
>NZ_LIRL01001254.1 GCF_001419795.1 Streptomyces niveiscabiei | reverse complement strand
CCACGAGCTCTACCCCCACCTCGTCCGCGCCCTCGCCCCCCTCGACCTCGCCTACCTGCACCTCGCCCACGGCGGCGACGAGGAACTCCTGCGCACGCTGCGCGAGCTGTGGCCCAACACGCTGATCCTCAACCGCGCCGGCACCGACATCGCCACCCGCGCCAAGGACATCGACAACGGCATCGCCGACGTCATCACCGTGGGCTCCCTGGCCCTCGCCAACCCCGACCTGGTCGAGCGCATACGCGCGGGCGCACCCCTGAACACCCCCGACCCCACCACCTTCTACGGCGGCGGCGCGGCCGGCTACACCGACTACCCCACCTACACCGGCTGACCAGAACACCCGGCGCCTGAGGGAGTGGCCTTCCTCGGGCGCTTCGGCGTACGCACCTGGCTGCTGGACGGGCCGCTCCCCTTCACCTGAGCAGCGGATCGAGTGCGGCCCGGCCCGCCGTGTTGTCCGCCGCGCTGTGGGACCGCGCGGCCACTGCGTCACCGCGCGACCGCCCAGGCACCCCACCCCCGTGATGCGATGCCGTTGACGAAGTTGGAGCGGACGCGGGGGACGTCCCCGGTGAGGCGGATGCTCGCGAGGGGGGCCGCCCTTGCCGAAGGTGACGTGGTCGTTGCCGGTGCGGGTGACGTCGAAGTCGTAGGGGTCGCCGAAGACGGCTTCGTCGCGATTGCCGGCGACGACCAGGAGCAGGAAGTCGTTGTCGAAGTCCTGGCCGGATAGCGGGACGCCGTCGCGGGGCGTGGAGTTGACGAGCCGGGAGACTAGGGCGATGCATGCGGTCGGCCCCGATCGATGGTCGGGAGTGCTGGCCAGGCAGCCGGCGGAGGCGCTCCGCGGAGATCAAAACGTCGGCGACCTCCATGAGCACCCGTTCCGGTGACGGCGGCACCGACGGCGAGCCGGTGAACCCTCGGTGCCGGCTCGCAGGCCCGGACGTCCTCGTGGATCACGAAGGCTCGAACTGCCGGGACCGGAGCCCCGGCAGTTCGAGCCTTCATCCTCGACCCCGGCCAGGCCGGTGACGCGCGAGCCGTCGATCAGGTCATGGCCGGCCCCGCGGGTGCCCGGACCTGTCGGCAGACCACGCACGACCCCGGCCGTGGTCCTCGCGTCTCAGGACTTGGAGTAGTTCTCGGGCGCAGAGCACACGTCGGAGCCCGAGGAATAGTGCCGGCACACGGTGACCTTGATGCGGTCGATTCCACCGGTCAGGTCCGTGTCGCCGATCGTGAAGTTGAAGCCCCGCCACTCCCCGAGGTCGCTCTCGTCGTTGGCGCTCCTGGTCACGGAATCGATCTTCGTCGATCCCGCGAAGGCTTCGAAGTAGGCCGTGGTGTAGCCGCCGGACGTATGGTCCGCCACGGTGCCTGTGATGTTCGCGGTGCGGTTGTACCAGGTGATGTCACCGTAGGTACGGCCGGAGTCGTTGCCGACGACGAAGTGGTCCGTCGGGTAATCCGCCGCTGACGCCGGGCCGTTCGCAAGGCCGACAGCCCCGCATACGGCCAGGAGCCCCACAGCCGCCTTGCGTACGAGTCGAGACATTGCTCTCCCACTTCTTTCAGCACCTGTACGGCGCGCTCGTGGCGGTGCGGGCAAAAGCCTCATACGGCAGCAGGGCGTGCGGAACCTGAAAGGTTGGAGGTTGACCAGAAACCGGAGGGCATCCAGCGAACGGACCTCCGTGAAGGCGCAGGCCGTGTCAACGGTCCGCCACCGCTGTCGTACTGGAACGCCACGCCCTTCACCTCTCACTCGGGCCGCTTTTACTCCCCCGTACGCCCCGCCCAGAGCCGGTGTTGTCCCGGACTGCGGCTGCCAGTTCCCGGGATCGGGCGGCGCCGATGTGGAGTTGCTTGCGGAGGGTCTCCGCGGATGCGGGTCGTAGATGGCGTTCCCGGTGCCGGGCGTCGATGCTTCTGGCTCTTTGTACGAGGTCGGCTTCTTCGGCAGTGCTGTGGTCCGGCGATGTGGGTTCGGGGTGGTGGATGAGGAGTTCGACCGAGAGCAGCAGCGCGACCGGGGGCCAGCCCGCGACGAGGACCGGTTTCCACTGCGCGGTGGGAGCGGCGGCGATGTTCGCGGCCAGGGAGACCGCGATGCCGAGGAGGAAGGAGGCGCGGACCGACCAGCGGGCGCGGCGCGAGAGCTCTCCGGGGTGTTTGAGGAGCCCGGCGGTGGACAGGAGGAGGAGCCCGTCGACGGAGAGCGGCCAGAGGGACGCGCTGACCGTGTCCGCGCCTCCCTGGAGGGCGAAGTCGCGTTGGTGGATGTAGGAGGCGTAGGCGGCGACTGCCGCGACGGTGAACGCGCACACCGGGCGCACCCAGGTGTCGAGATCGTGGGCGCGTCGGCCGGAGGGCGTGGAGGTGTCGTCGTTTCCCGTCATCTGCTCCGGGTCCCTCGCGGTGTTCCGGTGTCCGGTCGGTGCGGAACGTTCTGCCGGTGCGACGGCTTCTCGTCGCGCGCAGCCGCCCGCTTCGATGTACTGGTCCTCGGCGGGCGCCTGCGCCCAGGTGCCCTTGCGGCACGCGGCGTCGTACCGCTTTTCTGCTCCGCCGTGGCGAGACCGGGGTGGTGTGGGATCCGAGCGTGCCGGTGGTGAGTCCGTCCGGTGTCCTCGGCGGACTCGCGGAGCCTTTCCCGGGTCTCGCCCGAGCGACGGAGAGTGCCGCGATGTGGTCCGGATACGGACTGCTCGGACCGGTTCCTGCGGCGACGAGTCGGTGGAGCGACCGCCCCCGTCCCTGGGAGCCGGTGGGCCGGCCGATACCCGCCTCCCGTCAGCCTCCCGAGTCCGCTTACGGACCCGGGACCGACGGCCACCGGCGCGAGGGGAGTCGGCTTCCGGTCCTGACGGTCCTTCAAGTCCCTGCGGTAGCTGGTCCTCGTGTGGTGTCGGGGGCGCATTCTCGGTCTCCTCGGGCAGGCACCCGCGCGTCACCTGCACCTAAAAAGACCGGAATTTAACCCTGTTTTAGCCACGCTCCGCCGAAGAACGTCCGGAGTTCCGTCCAGCAGGACCGGTTAAAGAGGACCTGCATCACTCCTAAAGCCCGGACCGGCCGCACCAGCACGGGAGTCGGCTCTCACTCCCCTCCCCCGGTCTGACCTCGCTTCTTTCAGCAGCCTCTTCAGCGGAAGGCCCCTGCTGTCATGCGGCGCCAATTGTCACTGTTTGGTGTTTCCTTGTCGCCACTCCGCTCCTGTAGGGGCGTCCCCTTTCCCCTACCTGAGGAGGCGCCGGGCCATGGCTTCCTCCAGCCCCGAAGAGCGCCGCAATACCCCTGTTCTGCCGCTGGACACCGTCCGGGAACGCTTCACCCTGCTGGTCACCGGACCCGAGCCGCTGACCGTGGACGGCCGCCAGTACCACGGCCTGCCCCACCGCCCCGTCCCCCTCGACGAACTGCGCCGACTGCTCCTCCAGCCCGCCTGCCCCCGCCTCACCCGCGACGCCGTCTGGACCCACCTCGTACGCCGCTCGCGCCGTGACGGCGCCGTCTGGGTCCTGGCGTGCGCCGGTATGGCGCTGCCCGCTCTCGCCGGAGTCGTACGGCGCCTCACGGACTACTTCCCCGGGGAGGCGTCCGACGTCCAGGCCGAGGTCCTTTCCGGGTTCCTGTGCGCACTCGCGTCCGTCGACGTGGTCCGACCCCGGGTCCTTCCCCGGCTGCGGTGGGCCGCCTACCGGCAGGGGCACGCCGCCGTGACCAAGGCCTTGAACGCGCCGATCCCGGTGGCGCCGGGGTTCGGGCCGTCCGTACCACGCCCCCCGTGGGGCCACCCGGACCTCGTGCTCGCGCGGGCGGTCCGGGAAGCGGTCCTGACCCGGACCGAGGCGGACCTCATCGGGACCACCCGCCTCGACGACACGACCGTCACCGACTGGGCAGTCCGCCACCGGACCACCCCCAACGCCGCCTACAAGACCCGCCACCGCGCGGAAGCCCGCCTCGCCGCCTTCCTCCACGACGAGGCCCGCAGCGAACCCGCCGCGATGGATGCGCTGCCTCTGCCCCAGACGACCCCGCCGGGGCGCGGCGCGACGGAACTCGGGGAGAAATCTTCGCGGGGCATGGCTAAAAACGGCCCGGAATCCGGCCTTTTGAAGTGCGGGGGTTCCCCACCCCCTTCCCCGTCCCCTTCGGCTCCGGAGGCGAACTGATGCGACAGGCACCCCTTCTCCGCCACGCCACCGCCCGAGGCCGCGCAGCACTCAACCGGGCTGTCGCCCCGGACCGGCGCTGGACGTTCTGGTGGCTGCTGCTCACCGGGGCCGTGCTGGCCGTGTGTCTGCTGGAGGCGTCGTCCGCGTCGGCAGCCGAACCCGGGCAGCCCCTGGGGGCAGCGGCGTCGGTGAACGAAGTCCTCACCAACATCCGCAACTGGATCATGGGCATCGCGGCCACGCTGGCCACGGTGTTCCTGTCGATCGGCGGCCTGCGCTACATGATGGCCGGCGGCGACCCCGGCGAGGTCGAGAAGGCCAAGATCGCCTTCAGGGGCGCCGGCTGGGGATACGGCATCGTCGTGCTCGCGCCGCTCATCGTCGAGATCCTCAAGGGAATCGTGGGCGCCTGATGGACACCCCGTCCGCCCAACCGCCCCGTCCCGCGGCAGCTTCGCCGCGACGTCGTGGACGGCGGCTCCGGCGCCGGGTCCTGGTGCTCGGGTTCGTGGCACTGGCGGTGTGCGCCTCGGTGGTCACCGCCGTCGCCGACCCGAGCCCGAGTCCCGCCCCGGCGCCCGCGCCGACCGCGTCCGCGAGCCCGGTTCCGGCACCGTCGGGTACGGCGTCTCCGTGTGCGGACTGCATCCCCCAGCCCGGTACGTCCTCTTCCCCGGTGCCGACCGCCAGCGCCCTGCCTCCAGCCGCACTTCCTGTCCCGGGCGGGGGCGGCGGGATCTCCGGGTGGATCGCCAAGGGCATCAGCAGTGCGATCACCGGCTTCTTCAAAACGGTCGTCCAGTCCGCGCTCAACCCCCTGCTCGACCTCCTCAGCGACACCCTCCTCACCAC
>NZ_LIRL01001253.1:2825-4102 GCF_001419795.1 Streptomyces niveiscabiei | reverse complement strand
ACCGAAAGTGAGACAGGGCCAGAGAAGTGATAGTCCCTGATGTCGTCGATAGCCCGCTCGTCCAGCTCGGGGAATTCGAAGCCGCACGGTAGTGGCCACGGCGCCCCACCACTCGCCTGGGCCGTCTTGGCCGATGCGCCGACCGTGCTCTTGTCGGCCGTTTTGGGCTTGGTCGGACAGGACGGGGCGTCCGGCTCCTTCTTCAGCTTCTCCAGGAGCTTCCTGAATTCCGTCAGGACGCGCTTGCCCCGTGCAAGGGCTTCGAAGAACTCACCGATGCCCAGGGAGACTCGCGCGATGGCGGCGCTGAGGGCCGGGGGTTTGGCGACGACGACGGCGATGCTGGCGGCGTTGACCGCCGTCCACAGGCACGCTTCGATGTCCCCTTCGCTGAAGCATGCCTTCGCGTCGGTGTAGCCGATCACGTCGAGGAGGACAGCCCCGCCGTTGGCCTTGACCCAGTCCAGGACGTCCTTGCCAGCGAGTTCAAATGCTTCCTTCCACTCCTCCACGCAGGTCTGGCCGTACTGCTTGAGCAGCAGCGCTTCCTCAGTACTGCTCATCGGCGCCCCGGTGTCGGGTGCGCCGGCGTCCACGCGCGCCTTGCGCTGCTCTTCCAGCCGCTTCTTCGCAGCTTCCTCGGCCCGCGTGGCCGCCTGGTTCGCTTCGGTGGCGCTCTGCTGGGCGTTATCCGCCGCGGNNCGCCCAGCTTGGCACTGGCGGTCGCATCGGCGGTCTGCGCACGTCCCAGGGCGGATGCTGCCGCGGCTTGTTCAGTCTGTGCTCGGGCCTCGGCCGCTGCGGCCTTGGCGCGTTCGGTGTCGGCCCGCTGACGTGCCGCGGCCGCCGTGGCGCCCTCGGCCTTGGCNNGCCTCGGCACAGGCCTGGGAGAACAGGGCACCACTGTCGGCCACGGTAGCCTTCGACGCGAGCAGCGCGGTGTTGGCAGCCTTGTACGCGGCCTCCGCTCCTGCCGCCGAGGCCTTGGTCACCTGCGCCGACTGCTGCACGTACAGCAGGCCACGACCGCGCGGGGCGCCGACCGCTGCGGCGACCTTGGCGGCCTCCGTCTGCGCCACGTCCACCTTGGCCGCCTGCGCTTTCGCGGAGTCCCCCAACCACCCCTTCCTCTACGCGCTCCAAGCCCCGCCCGCCGAAGCAACCCAACGCGCCGCCCAAGCCGGCCGTCTGATGGAACAGGTCGGACTGACTGACCGTCCACACCGACCTCAGCATGAGCCCTCGACCCTCCGACCCCGACGTGGCGATCGCCAACC
>NZ_LIRL01001253.1:1992-2764 GCF_001419795.1 Streptomyces niveiscabiei | reverse complement strand
TCCCTCGACGCCTACACGCTCCCCACCCACCTTGATGCCCTGACGACCGTCGCCGGCACCGTCCGGACCCTCCACGAGACCGGTCACGCCGTCGCCGTGGAGCCCGCCCTCGCCGAAGCCGNNCAGGCCCCTCCCACCGCCCACCGACCGGGACGCCCACCGATGAGCGCGATAGCCGTGGCCAACAGCGCGGCGCACTCGGCCACTTCACGGCAATCGGCCAGCAGCACACCGGCTGCCTCTCCCCCGTCGGCTTCGCCGACTGGCTCACCCGCACCCCCTGCACCGACTGCTGGCGCACCACACGCACCACCGACACCGCCTCGAAGGACGCCTGGCTCGCCGAACAACGAGCCACCGAACAGGCCGCAGCCGACACCTGGGCCGAACACCACCACATGCCCCTGCTCGACGGCACCGAACGCGCCGTCCCCTGGGCCGTCCGCTGCCACCACCAACTCCTCACCGCCGCCTACACCATGCTCGTCGTCGAAGGCGAACTCACCGAAGAGGAATGGGAGTCGCTGGAGAACGAGGCCCGCAGGATCGCGCGCAGGATGGTGGCTCGACCAGCGCAACGCCGACCCCGGAGGCCTTCCCGAACTCCTGCAAGCCGCCACCTCTGACGACCGGCTTACAGAGAACCCGTTCGCCTGACATGAGGAAGGGTCGTTGCTCGGTCCCGACGGCGGCCGGGAACTCGAAGGGGAGGATAGGTCGGGCAGATCAATCCTGGTTCTCGTAGCGGTAGTTGTAGTAGTCCTTGCCTGCG
>NZ_LIRL01001253.1:239-1925 GCF_001419795.1 Streptomyces niveiscabiei | reverse complement strand
CTTCGGCCAGGGCCTGTACGCCGACGTGGTCGAGGGTCCAGGACGCCTTCGCCGAGTTGCGGCTCGGGCGCCGCAGCACACGGGGTTCGCCCCAGCCGGATACCGCGGCGAGTGCCTCGTCGAGCGTCATGCCCAGCAGGATCGGCGCGACTCCGTGCGGCGGGTCGAGAACCAGATCCACGACCGACTCCTCGTTCCTTCACGACGTCATTTCAGGATGTCGCACAGGCCGCCGCTCCTGCGACCGTCGTCCTGCACTTCGGACAGTCAGCCGCGCAGGTGGGACTGGTTTCGACCGGCTGATCCGCCGGTTCCCCTTCGAGGAGATCAACGAAGCCGCGGCAGGCGCTCTCGACAGCGACGTGATCAGCCCGTCCTGGTCATGCCGCGGGTCGCCGCCTGACCCGGCGCCCCGGGCCGCTCCGGCCCCCGCACGTGGGTTAGGCCTCGTCTCGGTCGCCGCAGATCATGACGGCGTCGAGCCACAGGCCGCCCTCCGGAAACTCCGGCCCGGTGCCGCCGTCACCGCTCGCCCGCCACCTGCGAGGGCACCGTGGCGTCCTGACCGCCGTCCAGAACCTGGTGGAGCCAGGCGCGTTCGGCGCGGCTCATGGCGCGGGCGGTGAGCAGCATGCCGCGGCGGTAGGGGTCGGTGACCTCCTCGGCGCGCAGCGGCCGGTCGCCGTCGTAGAAGAAGCTCGCGGGTGTCTCGAGGAACTCCAGGCGTCGGCGCAGTACCGCGTGCTGCTGTTCCGTGTCGGGGAGCAGGGACAGGAACGCGAGGACTGTGAAGAAGCGGGCGTGGTCGGTGATCTCGTGCTGGGCGGGTTCGCGCAGGCGCCGCAGCAGTTCGTCGCGTCCGGCGTCGGTCAGGGTCAGCACGTACTTCTGGGCGGCTGCCGCGCCCGGTTCGGTGTGCCGGGTCAGCAGGCCGCGTTTCACCAGGCGGTTGATCGCCGGGTAGAGGCTGCCGTCGCTGACCGGTCGGGTGTGACCGGACAGTTGCTCCACCCGACGGCGCAGTTCATAGCCGTGCAGCGGTCCCTGCGCGAGGTGTCCCAGGATCACGAGTTCCAACACACCCCCATGGTCGCACAGCGAATCGAGGTACCACGTAACGAGGTGTTACGGTCGAGATCGGACGGATACCTTGTTTCGAGGTATCCGGATTCGTTGTATCGGTTTCCACCGGCGAGCAGAGAAGAGAGAGCGATGACGCAGTCGTCCGACCCGNNGCCACCGCGGTGGCCGGCCTGCCGTGGGCGGACCGGCGGGCGTTCGACGACGTGGCACGAGGCCGGATCGCCTCGATCGAGCCGCCCGTCATCCGCGACGCCTCCGGCACGGTGGTCTGGGACCTCACGGCGTACGACTTCCTCGACGGCGAGGCGCCGGCGACCGTGCACCCGAGCCTGTGGCGCATTGCCCAACTGCACCGCAACCACGGCCTCTTCGAGGTCACCGACGGTGTCTACCAGGTGCGCGGCTACGACGCCGCGAACATGACCGTCGTCGTCGGCGAGCGCGGCTATGTCGTCATCGACCCGCTCACCTGCGTCGAGACGTCCGCAGCCGCGCTGGACCTGGTCCGCGAGCAGCTCGGCGACCGCCCCGTCACCGCGGTCGTGCACACGCACTGCCACATCGACCACTTCGGCGGCGTCAAGGGAGTCGTCGACGAGGCGG
>NZ_LIRL01001253.1:0-147 GCF_001419795.1 Streptomyces niveiscabiei | reverse complement strand
CGACACCGAGGCGCCCGCCGAGATGAACTTCCACCTCCCCGGGCACCGGGCGCTGTGCATGGCCGAGTTGATCTCCCACCACATGCACAACCTGTACACGCTGCGAGGCGCCCCGGTGCGCAACGCCGTCGCATGGAGCGACGCGAT
>NZ_LIRL01001252.1 GCF_001419795.1 Streptomyces niveiscabiei | reverse complement strand
CGGGCATGCCCGGGAGCTGGACGGGGAGTTCCCGCTTGTCCTTCGGCGTGCGCGGGCGGTCGAGGCGGAAGCCGATGCCGTTGGTGTCCGGGACGTCGTCCGTGAGGAGCGTCTCCGGGATGAACACGACGGCCGTCGTCCCGCCGTACGGCGATATCTGGAGGGACACGCGGACGTTCTGGCGCTGGGCGAGCCGGCTGACCACGAACAGGCCGAGCCGGTCGGTGTCGGACAGCTCGAACTCGGGGGTCTCCGCGAGCCGCAGATTGGCGTCCAGGAGCGCCTCCGGGGTCATGCCGAGGCCCCGGTCGTGGATCTCCAGGGTGAAGCCGTTGGCGACGCGCTCACCGAGCACCTGGACGGCCGTGTGCGGCGGGGAGAACACCGTGGCGTTCTCCAGGAGCTCGGCGACGAGGTGGGTGAGGTCGGCGACGGCGGGCCCGGTGACGGCGATCCGCGGCAGGCGCCGTACCTCGATGCGCTCGTAGTCCTCGACCTCGGCGACGGCCGCGCGCACGATGTCCATGAGCTGGATGGGCTTGCGCCACTGCCGGGAGGGGGCCGCGCCGGAGAGGATCACGAGGCCCTCGGCGTGCCTGCGCATGCGCGTGGTGAGGTGGTCCAGGCGGAACAGGTCCGCGAGTTCCTCGGTGTCCTCCGTACGGCGTTCCATCGTGTCGAGCAGGGTGAGCTGCTTGTGCAGCAGGACCTGGCTGCGGCGGGCGAGGTTCACGAAGACCTCGGAGACGCCGGAGCGCAGTTCGGCCTGCTTGACGGCGGCTTCGACGGCCGCGCGCTGGAGGGTGTTGAGGGCCTGGCCGACCTCGCCGATCTCGTTCTTGTCGTACTCCAGGTGGGGGACTTCGGTCTCCACGTCCACCTGTTCGCCCACGGACAGCCGGCGCATCACGCTGGGCAGCCGTACGGCGGACGCCTCGTGGGCCTCCAGGCGCAGCTGGCGCAGGTCGCGGATGAGGGCCCGGCCGATGCGGACCGACAGGAAGAGCGACAGGAGCAGCGCGATCAGGCCGAAGACGCCGGCGACGACGGCCTTGACGATGACCTCGACGGCGACCGGGCGGACGCGGTCCTGGTAGCGGTCGTTGGCCTGTTCGTCGAGCGTGCCGAGCTGTTCCAGGACGCTGCCGGCGGCGGTGTCCCAGCTGCGGGCGGTGACGCCCTTGGGGACGCCGTTGTTCTCCATCGCGTCGATGGCGGCGTTCTCGGCGCTGCGCAGGGGCGCGGTGCCGGCGCCGGACCAGAAGCTCTCGTAGCGCTCCCGCTCGGCGTCGGGCAGCTGCGGGAGGCTGATCTCGTAGATGACCTGCCGCTGGGCCTGGAGGTCGGAGATGATCCGGCTCTCCTCGTGGCCGATCTTGCCGCTCACGAGGGCCGAGCCGAGGAGGGCGTCCTCGCGGGAGAGCAACTCCCGCGCGCGGGCGACGGCGACGAGGGCGCGGTACTGCTTGTCCATCTCGACGCTGTCGACGACGTCCAGCTTGGCCAGGAGCGTGTAGCAGGGGTCGACCAGGCGGTTGTACTGGTCGAGGGCCTGGCTGCGGTCGAGGGTGCCGTCCTCCACGCCGCGGCGCAGGGAGGCGATGCCGTCGAAGGCGTCCAGGACGGTGGTGAGGCCCTCGACGTCGTCCTTGTCGAGGCTGTCGCGCAGGTCCGGGTCTTTGGTGTTGCCCCGGATCTCGGTGAACGCCTCGTCCGTCGCCGAGCGCGTACGGCGCAGGGCCGCGAGGGCGTTCTGCGCGTCGGGGTCGGCGAGGTAGACGAGGGTCTGGCGGCGTTCCTGCTGGATGACCCTGACGGTGTCCTCCAGGGGGTACCCGACCTTCTCCATCAGGGACGAGACCGTGAACAGACGGCTCGCCTCACGGCCGGTGAGGATGGTGGCGAACCCCCAGACCGCCGTCAGGGAAACGAGCGGCACGAGGAGAAGCGCCACGATCTTCCTGCGGATCGACTTCCCGCGAAAGCGCATGGCCTCCCCCAGCTCGGACCCCGTCTGACCGGGGTACGGATGTGCGTCAACAAACGCCGCGAGCCTACTACCGACCCACAGCCAACTCGAAGACCAGTCCGGAGGCCGAACTTCCGCTCCGGGGTCGCGGCGTGGGGAGTTGTCCGGGCATTGCGGGAGATTGCCGTCAGGAATCGGACGCCGGTGGCGTGACCGTGGCCAAACTGTTCCCTTCCGGGGTTGGCGAGAATTTATCGGCGCTTGGGAATCTTCCGGGCGTCTCGTTCGTCTTACTCATCGGGAATTGGGAGCGGAACCGGCCACATGGGCCGCATGCCGCACCTCGGCGGCGTAAATGAGCGCAAGCCGGGCAACCACTGGGGAACCCGGTCTTCGGACCGGGCGAGGGGTCGGCCGGCGGTGGGGAGTGTGACACGTGATGGGCACGGCGCAGAGCAGTCAGACCCGGCAGCAGCGGCCCCGGGCGCGGCCGTTGTGGGTGGAGGAGCCCGCCAAGCGGCGGCGGATGCCGGATCCGGTGCGGACGGCTGCGGTCCGGGCGTTCCTGATCATCGCCGTGACGCTGCTCCAGGCGATGGTCGCGTTCTTCTGCACCATGGCCGAGTCCTGGCTGGCGTTCCCCATGGTGATCAGCAGCGTCGCCAGCACCGTCGTCGCGACCTGGGCCGCTCTCGACGTCTGGGTGACCCGCCAGGTCTGGAACCAGCGTTACGGCGTCGTCTCCGCCCCCAGCAGCACGGCGCGCGCCCTGCGCCGCGAACGCCGAGTGGCCCGCCGCGAGGCGCGTGCCGCGGAGCGGGCGCAGGAGCGGATACGCCGGCAACAGGGCGGGACCGGGCAACTGTCGCATCCCTGAGGGGGGTTCCGGCG
>NZ_LIRL01001251.1 GCF_001419795.1 Streptomyces niveiscabiei | reverse complement strand
GGCCTCGTCGTCGGGGTGGGCGCCGATGAAGAGGATGTCGGTGTGGGCGGGGTTCGCGCGGGGGGTCGCGGCTAGGGCGCCTGCGGCTACCAGGGCCGTGGCGAGGAGGGTTCGGCGGCGCATGGGGAGTCCTGGGTGGGGTGGGGGTGGACCCGCACGGTAGCGCTCTTATGGGGTGGAAGGCCGTACTTGACGTTGTTTCACGTGAAACGTTCGGAAAGTGGTCAGAAGCGGTCCAGGGCGTCCTTGTAGTCCTGCCGGGCGCGGAAGCGGTCCGTGAAAGGGGCTGCGTGGGGGCGTAGGAGTTCTGGTGTGTCCTCGGCGGTTCCCCCGGAGGGTGATCTTCCCGCGCACAGCAGGCTCGCGCCCTGGCTGGATCTGGCGCCGGATCTGGACGCGGAGTTCGCGGCGGATCTGGCGGATATCAGGAGGCTGGTGGAAGTCGTCGCCGGGCGCTGAGGGTTCCGTAGCCGTGCGGCAGGGGGTGCGTACGCGCCCCCCTGCCGGTGGGGATCGTTCAGGCCGTGGCCTGTACCGCCTCGCGGATCACGTCCGCGACCTCCTTCGGCCGGGACACCGCGACCGCGTGGGAGGCGCCGGCGAGTTCGGTGACCTTCGCGCCCGCGCGTTCGGCGCCGAAGCGCTGGACGTCGGGGTTGATGGCCTGGTCGGCGTCGGCGACGATCGCCCAGGAGGGCTTCGTGTGCCAGGCGGCGGCGCTCGCCGTCTCCCCGAACACGGCGGCGGCCAGCGGGCGTTGGGACACGGCGAGGATGGATGTCGTCGCGGCGGGGACGTCGGCGGCGAAGATCTCCGGGAACGCCGCGGCCTCGATGGTGACCTCGGTCGCGGTGGTCCCGTCCCCGGTCGGGTACGACCATTCGCGCAGGTTCCTGACCAGCGGCGACAGCGGGAAGCGGCCCTGGAGTCCGCCGAGGCTCTCGCCCTCCTCGGGGGTGTAGGCGGCGACGTAGACGAGGCCGACGACGTTCTCGGCGGCGCCCGCGACGGTGATGACCGCGCCGCCGTAGGAGTGGCCGACGAGGACCACGGGCCCCTCGGTCTGGGCGGCGACGGACGCGATGTACGCGGCGTCGGAGGCGAGGCCGCGCAGGGGGTTCGGCGGGGCGGTCACCGGGATTCCCTGGGCGGTGAGTTCGGCGACGACGCCGGACCAGCTGGCCGCGTCCGCGAAGGCGCCGTGGACGAGGACGACGGTGGGAGTGGACATACGGGTGGTCTCCTCAGGAGTGGAGGGCGGTGCGCAGGGTGTCCGTCGCCAGTGTGATGGCGGCCTCGGCGGCCTGGGTGCCGCGCAGGGCGTTCAGCATCACGAAGTCGTGGATGATGCCCTGAAACCGTACGGCGGTGACCGGAACCCCGGCCTCGCGCAGCTTCGCGGCGTACGCCTCGCCCTCGTCGCGCAGGACGTCGGCCTCGGCCGTGATGACGAGGGCGGGCGGCAGCCCGGTGAGCTGCTCGGTGGTGGCGCGCAGCGGGGACGCGGTGATCTGCGCGCGGTCTGCGTCGTCGGCGGTGTACTGGTCCCAGAACCACTGCATGCCGTCGCGGCGCAGGAAGTAGCCGGTGGCGAACTGGTGGTAGGAGGGGGTGTCGAAGGCGGCGTCGGTCACCGGGTAGAACAGCACCTGCTGGACGAGCGGGACGTCCCCGCGCTCCTTGGCGAGCAGCGTGAGCGCGGCGGTCATGTTGCCGCCGACGGAGTCCCCGGCGACGGCGATCCGCGCGGCGTCCAGGCCGTGCCCGGCGCCCTGTTCGGCGACCCATTTCGCGACGGCGTAGTTCTGCTCGACGGCGACCGGGTAGCGGGCCTCGGGCGAGAGGTCGTACTCGGGGAAGACGACGGCCGCGCCCGCGCCGACGGCGAGTTCGCGCACGAGCCGGTCGTGGGTGCGGGCGTTGCCGAAGACCCAGCCGGCGCCGTGGATGTACACGACGACCGGCAGGGTGCCCTCGGCGCCCGCGGGCTTGACGATGCGGGCGCGGACGCTGCCGGTGGGGCCGCCGGGGACGGTCACCCACTCCTCGTCCACGGCGGGCTTGTCGATCTCGCCGGACTGGACGTCGTCGACGGCCTCGCGGCCCTCGGCCGGGGGCAGTTCGAAGAGGTAGGGCGGGTTGGCGGTGGCCTCCGCGAAGGCGCGGGCGGCGGGTTCCAGTACCGGGTCCACGGCATCGGACATGAGGGTCTCCCTGGTGTTCGGGCGGGGTGAGCGCACGGCAGGCGGGTGGTGGGGTGATCTGCTCCGTCAGCCTGGCAAGCGGCCCTGCCCCGGCGCATCAGTAAGTCGACTGTCCCAGCGCCGACGCGAGGAACCGGGCCCCCTGTCCGATCGCGGCCCGGGTGGGCGGGCTGTCGCGCAGGAAGTTCAGGGAGACGAAGTCGTGCACGGTCCCCAGGTAGCGCACGGCGGTCACGGGGACGCCCGCGCGGCGCAGCAGGCGCGCGTACTGCTCGCCCTCGTCGCGGACGACGTCGGCCTCGGCGGAGACGACGAGCGCGGGCGGCAGGCCGGCGAGGTCCCGCTCGGTGGCACGCAGGGGGGCGGCGGTGGGTTCGGTGAGGTCGTGGGGGTCGTCGGCGTACTCCTGCCAGTACCAGGCGACCGCGTCGCGGGTGAGGACGTAGCCGGAGGCGAACCGCCGCGCGGACTCGGTGTCGCCGGCGGGGTCGGTCATCGGGCAGTACAGGAGCTGGGCGCGGATCCGGGGGCCGCCGCGCCGCTTGGCGGTCATGGTGAGGGCGGTCGCCAGGGTGGCGCCCGCGCAGTCCCCGGCGACCGCGAGCCGGCGGCCGTCGAGGCCCAGGGTGTCCGCCTGTCCGGCGATCCAGGTGAGGGTGGCGTACGCCTCCTCCAGGGCGACCGGGTAGCGGGCCTCGGGGGTGCGGGTGTACTCGGGGACGACGAGGGCGGCGCCGCTGAGGTCGGCGAGTTCGCCGGTGAGGCGGGCGTGGGTGCGGGCGTCGCCCAGCATCCACCGGCCGCCGTGCAGGTAGACGACGACCGGGTGGGGGCCGGGGCGTCGCCGGGGCCGGAAGAGCCAGAAGCCGACGAGCCCGGAGGGGCCGACGGGGGCGACGCGGAACTCGGCGTCGAGGTCGTCGTCCGGGTGCCCCTGCATCTCCAGCAGGGCCTGGCGGCCGTCGACGGGGCCGATGCGGTGCAGGTAGGGCGGGCCGGCCGAGGCGTCGACGAGCCGTCGGACGAGGGGGTCGAGGACTACACGGTCCGGGTTCACGCGCCTCCTTGCGACGTGACGGGGCGGGGCCTGTGTCGCCTCCCCGGCGGGGCGGACGCCGCGCCACCGGGCGGCGAGGGCGCCCCGGTCCGGCCGGGGGCGCGACACAGGCTCTCACAGCTCCTCGACGAGGTCCCGGAGCTGGTTGCGGCTGCTCACCCCCAGTTTCGGATACACCTGGTACAGGTGGGAACTGACGGTGCGCGGCGAGACCATGAGCCGTTCCGCGATCTCCCGGTTGCGCAGCCCCTTCGCCGCGAGCCGGACGATCTCGCGCTGCTGGGCGGTGAGTGAGGCCAGCGGGTCGCTGCGGACCGGTGCCGTACCGACCCCGCTGGCCCGCAGCTCCACCCGCGCCTCCTCGGCGAGTCCGGCCGCGCCGAGCCGGGTGAACGTCTCCAGGGCCACCGCCAGCAGGGGGCGCGCGTCGAGGGGGCGGCGGCGTCGGCGCAGCCACTGCGCGTAGTGCAGCCTCGCCTGGGCGCGGGCCAGCGGCCACTGGTCGGCGGCCGGGTTGACGGTGGCGAGCCGGAAGTGGTGCTCGGTGTCCCGGGCGGGGCCGGTGAGGGCGGCGGCGTGGTGCAGGAGCAGCGTCGTGCGGGTCGTGGGGCGGGGGCCGAGGGCGATGCGTGCGGCGTCGACGACGGGCGCCGTCTCCTCCTGGCGGCCGGTGCGGTGGGCGGCTGCGGCGAGGTCGGCGATCGAACGCGGCGACAGGAAGTAGTGCAGCGGTGTGCCGTCCTCGCCGAAGAGGGCGCGCAAGTGCCGGTACGCGGCCTCGTGGTCGCCGGCGGCCGTCGCGGCGGTGCCCTCCGCGCGCAGGAGGCGGGCGTGGGTGGCGCGGTTCTCGTCCAGGTCGACGGCCGTCCATGCCAGGCCGGTGCCGCCGGGGCCGCCGCGCAGGGCCGTGAGCGTCGCGCGCAGCGCCTCGACGTCGGTCCGCACGAACGTCAGGGCGTGGACGGCCGCGAGGGCGGCGACGCGTTCGAGGTGCTCGTCCGCCTCCGCCCAGCGGCCGGTGTCGACGAGGGCGCCCGCCATCGCGGTGAGCGTGGGGACGGCGGGGCCCATCGCGCCGTACGCGCTGAGCCCTTCGTACACCTGGCGGAACGTGTCCACGCACAGGTCGGACTCGTCGGCGTACCAGGCGGTGCCGGCGATGCCGAGGGTCCAGGTCAGTTCGGCGACCCGGTCGGCCGGTTCGGGGCCCGGGGTGCCCCGGCGGATGTCGCGCAGGAGGTCGGGGGCGTGGGTGGGGTCGGCCGCGGCGAGGGTGGTGGCGCGGACGGCGGCCCAGCTGCCGTTGCTGGACAGTTCGGCGTACGGGGTGTCGCCGTGGCGGTCGC
>NZ_LIRL01001250.1 GCF_001419795.1 Streptomyces niveiscabiei | reverse complement strand
GGTGGGGGAGCACGCGTGGCCGGGGTGGCCTAGTCCGAGGGGTTGGCCTGGTTCGGGCGGTCGGTTCGGTCCGCGGTGAACTTCAGCAGCACGCTGATCACCCGGGCGAGGAACACCACCGGCGCGAGCGCGATGCCCGCCTTGAGGAGCAGGCTCTCCGCCGGGCCCGGCAGGTCGAAGAGCAGTGCCGGACCGGCCACCGCTCCGAACACGACCGCCGCCGCGAACCCCGCGCTGAACAGCGCGTACCCGATCTCCACCGTGATCGCGTCCCGATCGGCCTGCGTACGGCGTCCCCCATGCCCCGTCATGCCGACGAGTCTCGCACAGAGGGTGGCGGTCCGTCAGATCGCCGACCGCTCCGTCCACAGCGCGGCCAGCGTCCCGTCCCCGTGGACCTCGGGGAGCGGGCGCCGGTTCCACAGGGCGAAGTACAACGCCCAGGCGGGTCCGGCGAGTTCGCAGTCGGCGTCCGCCGCGTCCGCGCGCACCGTCACCCGTGGGCCGGAGGACAGGCGTACGGTCCACACCGCGTCGTCCGCGTCCGTCGCGCGGACGCGCAGCAGGCGGGGTTCCTCCGTGCGGACGCGGCTGCGCTCGCGCGCGTGGAAGCCGCGCAGGAGTTCGTCGATGCCGTCCACGGCGAAGTCGGTGGCGACCGGGGCGGGTTCGGCGCCGGTCGCGGACTCGGCGTCGTACCGGTGCACCGTTGTCTCGTGGGCCTGGCGGCGGGCCCAGAAGGCGAGCGGGGAAGGGGCGGGCAGGAAGGCGAAGCAGGCGATGTCGGGCGGGGCGGCGGTGAGCGTGTCGACGAGCAGGCGGTGCCCTTCGCGGAACCAGTCCAGCAGGCCGGCGTCGTCGAGACGCGGCGCCGGCGCCAAGGGCTGCCGCTCGGCGATCCCCTCGGCGACGTACGCACGCGCCCAGCGGTGCACGGCCCCTGTGTGCTCCACCAACTCCCGCACCCGCCACTCCGGGCAGGTCGGAACGGCACGGTCGACCCCGGCGGCCTCGGCGGCAGCGGCCAGGGCACGGCCCTCACGGTCGAGGACGCCGATGAACTCACTCGTCTCCATGGGGAAGAGTGTGGCGCGTCGGAGGGGTGGACGGCATGCGGGATGGAGGGGTGGGGGCCTGCGCGGGTGGGTGTGGGCCGGTCGGCTTCGGCGGGGGAGGAGGAGATCTGTTTGGGCGGGTTCGGTTCAGGCGGGCGTTGGGTGTTCCGTGCGGGTGGTCCTGCGGGGTGTCAGGCAGGCGGGCGTCGGGTGTTCTGCGCTGAAGGGCGGGGATCGCGCGGCGCGGGGGAGCGCGTGGTGTTCCGGGTCCGCGCAGGTGGGCGCCCGGTGTTCCGGCCCGGAGGCCCTGCGGTGCTCGGTTCAGACCGCCGTACGGCGCTCCGCGCGCCCCGCGCTCGCTCCGATCAGGGCGGCCAGCGCCGCCAGGACAGCGACGCTCGTGAGGGCGGTCGGCAGGGAGAGCCAGTCGGCCATGAAGCCGATGGCCGGTGGGCCCAGCAGCATGCCGCCGTAGCCGAAGGTGGAGGCGACGGCTACGCCGTGCGGACCGGCCAGCGCGCCCGCGCGTTCGACGGCGACCGGGAAGAGGTTCGCGAGGCCGAGGCCCGCGACGGCGAAGCCGATCAGCGCCGCCCAGAACGCGGGGGCCAGCGAGCCCAGCAGCATCCCGGCCGCCGCGAGGGCGCCGCCCACGACGACCGTGCGGCTGCGTCCGAGCCGCTCCAGGAGCGTCGTACCGGAGAGGCGGCCGATCGTCATGGCGAGCGCGAAGCAGGAGTACCCGACGGCGGCTGCCCCGGCGGAGGCGTCCAGGTCCTCGCGCAGGTGCAGTGCGCCCCAGTCGGCGAGGGCGCCCTCGCCG
>NZ_LIRL01000125.1 GCF_001419795.1 Streptomyces niveiscabiei | reverse complement strand
CCCGCACCCGCCCCCGTACACGCGCCTGCTCGGCCCCCTCCTCCTCGGCGGACGCGGTCAACTCGCCGTCGCCGAGGACCCACCGGTCCCCCCAGTCCTGCATCGCGACGAGCAGCGGCAGCAGGGCTGTACCGGCGTCGGTGAACACGTACTCGTACCGCACGGGCCGCCGTTGGTACAGGCTCCGCCGCAGCACGCCCTGCGCGACCAGCTTCCCGAGCCGCTCGGTGAGGACCTTGCGGGAGAGGCCGATCTCGGCGGCGAGCGCGTCGAAGCGGACGTGGCCGCGGGCGACTTCGCGCAGCACGAGTACGTTCCACCAGTCGCCCAGGACGAGGGCGGCCTGGGCGATGCCGCAGGTCTCGTCGGCGTTGTGCATCCTCATGGACCCATAGTAGGTTCCTTTTCGGGACTCACTTTGTTTCCAGTCGGAACTTAAAGACCGCCCGCAGCCGCCTGCACCCGTCCGGTGCCACGCGGGCCCAGCGTGAGGAGACGTGTCGTGACCGCGATCAGCAGGGTCGTCGCCCGGGAGATCATCGACAGCCGGGGCAACCCCACCGTCGAGGTGGACGTGGAGCTGAAGGACGGCTCCCTCGGCCGCGCCGCCGTCCCGTCGGGTGCCTCGACCGGCGCCCGGGAGGCGGTCGAACTGCGGGACGGCGACCCGCACCGCTTCCACGGCAAGGGAGTCCGCCGCGCGGTCGACGCCGTGAACGAGAGCGTCGCGGACGCGGTCGTCGGCCTCGACGCCGAGGACCAGGCGACCGTCGACCGCACGATGATCGAGCTGGACGGCACGCCCACCAAGTCGCGCCTGGGCGCCAACGCCCTGCTCGGCGTCTCGCTCGCCACCGCGAAGGCCGCTGCCGCCGCCCACCGGCTGCCGCTCTACCGCTACGTCGGCGGCGTCGACGCGCGGCTCCTGCCCGTGCCGATGATGAACATCGTCAACGGCGGCGCCCACGCCGACAACCCGCTCGACTTCCAGGAGTTCATGATCGCCCCCATCGGCGCGGCGACCTTCGCCGAGGCCGTCCGGATGGGCTCCGAGGTCTTCCACACCCTGCGCGCGAGCCTCCTCGCCGCAGGCCACAGCGTCAACGTCGGGGACGAGGGCGGGTTCGCGCCCGACCTGCGCACGGCCGACGAGGCGCTCGACTTCGTCGTCCAGGCCATCGAGCGCAGCGGCTACAAGCCCGGCACCGACATCACCCTCGTCATGGACCCGGCCGCCTCCGAGTTCTTCCGGGACGGGGTGTACGACTACGCCGGGGAAGGCGTACGCCGCACCCCCGGCGAACACGCCGCGTACCTCGCCGGGCTCGTCGAGCGCTACCCCGTCGCCTCCATCGAGGACCCGATGGGCGAGGACGACCACGAGGGCTGGCGCGAGCTGACCGCGAGCCTCGGCGAGCGCTGCCAGCTCACCGGCGACGACGTCTTCTGCACGAACGAGACCCTCCTGAGCGCTGGCATCCGCGCCGGCATCGCCAACTCGATCCTGGTGAAGGTCAACCAGATCGGCACCCTCACGGAGACCCTCGCCACGGTGTCCACGGCCCACCGCGCCGGCTACACCGTCGTCATGTCCCACCGCTCCGGCGAGACCGAGGACACCACGATCGCCGACCTCGCCGTCGCGACGGGCTGCGGCCAGATCAAGACCGGCTCCCTCTCCCGCGCCGACCGGACCGCCAAGTACAACCAACTCGTCCGGATCGAGGAGGAGTTGGGCGCGCAGGCGCGGTACGCGGGGGCGGCGGCGCTGGGGCTGCGCCCAGGGCCGACGCGTGCTCAGGTAGCGAGATGACCGGTTCGCCCAGGCTCAGTAGCTGGTGGAACTTCACACCGAGACCGCACCCCGCGCCATGGCCACCGTACGCAACCTGGTCATCGGCCTTGTGAGCCAAGTCGCCTGGACCAACATCGCCGCAGCGGTCGATCGCTACCGAGGGGCCGGGTTCCGGATATGCGTGAAAGTGCGTATTTCGGTGCTCTTGCCTGGGGCTGGTGCGGGGCGAGTGGGTGGGAGCGGGTACCGTCCTGGTCATGTCTGGTGATCTCCAAGACGGTGGCCCTTGCCGTGAAAATGCGGCGATGGGAGGGCGGTCGGCTGATCCGGGGTGGCTGTTGAACGCCGATCCGGGACAGATTCTGGCGGCACCGGATGCTTGAGCCCTTCGAGATCTCTTTCATGGCCAGCCTGTCGTGGGATGACCTGCGCACAGCCCTGTCGGAGCACTTGCGGACGCCGATCGAGAACGTGGTGATGTTTGGCGATTGGCTGGATCTACCGCCGAAGAGGCAGGGGGAAACGACAAGCCTGGACATCATCCGGCAGGAAGTCGGGTACCGGACGCTCGTCGACGGTATGTCCCCGCTGAATGTTGGTGGTGAGAAGCTCGGCTTCCTCGCAGCAGCGCTGGCCATGGAGTTCTCGACGAGTGTTGCGATCGGTGACTACACGCATGACTGCGGATACGCGTGTGGGCGATTCATCGTCTGCCGGCCCGACGGGAGAATCTTCTTCGCACTGGAAAAATCTGGCGGCGAATTCTGGGATCTGGAGCTCTTGTGACGCAGGACGGGTGGAACAGGGGCGATGAGTCCGATGGCGAGGTTGCGCAGGGTGGCCATGGCGCGGGGTGCGGTGCCAGTGCGTACTCGCGAGGCGTCTTTCGCCGTAGGTCACGTCTCTGACGTGATGCAGGGCCTCGACTGACCGGTGACTCCGGACGAGTTCGGCGAGTCGTGCCGGGCCGGCCTGTTCGGGCGGGAGGCTGATGACCGCGTAGACGGTCTTCGTCTCGGCCTTGCCGGTCTTGTGGTTGGTGCGGCGGCGCCTGATCTCCATCGCCTGGACGGCGTGCGGGAAGAGCAGGCCGGGTCGGACGGTGCAGACCTTCAGGCGGCGGACCTCGCGGCGGCCGTGCCCGGCCCCGGTGGTGCGGGCTTGCAGCGGGATCTGGCGCCAGGGCAGGTGTCGCCGCTGCTGGCGCGGCTTCTTCTGGTTGCCCTTGACCACCAGGAGGTAGTGGCCGCCGGTGGTGATGAGGTGTTCGGCGTGGGTGCGCTGGGTGTGTAGCGCATCGGCGGTGACGACGACACCGTGCAGGTTGATTTGGTCCAGCAGCGGGGCCGAGGACGGTATCTCGTTGCCCTTTGCGGCGATCTGGCGCTGGGCGATCCGGTCTGGCAGGAGTGGAGCGCGGCGGCGAGCAGGTGGACGGCTGCGCCGTCGGTACGGGATCCGCGGACCGGCTGGCCGTCGACGGCCAGGCCGGCCAACGTGTCGCCGCCTTCGTCGACCGGGGCGGCGGCGTACCGGGCGAGCCAGGCGCCCTCGGCGTCGTCGAGCGCGTCGCCGTTCAGGCGGGCGAGGAGCCGTCCCAGCGTGGAGGCGTTCGGTGTGCTGGAGGCCAGTTCGAGTTGTTCGCGCAGGCCGGGGTGGGTGTCGGCGGCGAAGCGGGCGATGGCGGCCAGGGGCGTGGCTCCGCCGAGGACAGCGACCAGGCATAGCGCGAGCAGGGAGTTCAGGCGGTAGCGGCGGCCCCGGACCCGGCGGGGATCGGGTATCCGCCCCAGTACCTCGGCGAGGGAGGTGAGCTGTTGCGGATCGGCGCTACACGGGCGATCGACTCGTCTCGCGAGCTGAGAACGCATCAGCCCTGGTGCTGCGCCGCTGACGGAAAGAAGCCGGCGTCAGTCCAGGATCGACTCGTCGAAGACCGTCTTCGACCATTCCTGCGTGTTCTGGTCCCTTTCCCACGCGCGGCGCTCCAGCCCCTCGGCCGGAATGGTGCGGAAGTTCTTCCCGTTCAAGCGGAATTCCGTCGTCCTCGTCTTTCCGTCCTTGTTCCACACGATCTCGGGAATCCAGACACAGTCACAGGTCCGGGTCTCCACGACGAGGTCGATCAGCAAGGACTTTCCGTCGAGGAGTTCTTGAGGGAGTTTCGTGGCTCCCGGAAGAGAGACGGTCGCGAAATCGGCGCCGCCGTCGAGATCGGCGCGGGCGACCAGGGGGGTCGGACCGTCTCCGCACCCCCAGGTCTTGAGCCCCACCAGGGTCGCCTGCACGGCGGTCGGAGCCGGTCGCCGTTCGAGCACCCTGATCCTCAGCTCCTTGATCTGGAGCGGCCGGTCGTCGACGGGCTGGACGTCGATGACGACGTGGGTGGAGGAGGGGTCCCCGGCGGTGTCGGCGCTGATGAACGCCGGGTCGGGACTGCCGTCCCCGAGGACGGGTACGGTACCGAAGTCGCCGGGCGGCCTCGTCACCACCCACGCCTCCCACGGGCACAGATACGCGCTCGCCAGGGACCGGATGCCCTGCGTCTCCGCCTCCGGCTGGCCCGCAGCCCTGGGGGACTCGGCGACTCTCGGGGGACGGGAGCCGGAAACGTACAAGGGGGGTTTCTTCTCCTCGAACCGGTCCCCGATCCACGAGAAACCACCGGCCAGCCCGAGCCCGATCAGCGAGACGACGACCGGCGCGACGATGGCCGTGGCGACGAAATGGCTGTCCCGCAGATAACGCCGCCAGCCTGTTGGCGGAGAGGGGTTCTCTGACACGAGGGACTCCTGTCGGTCGACGCGATGTCGCACAGGCCGTTCCCCGCCCAAAATACTCGCAGTACATTCACCTGATGAAGCCTGGTGGGCGGAGAATCGTATTCCTGATCGGTGTTCTCGTCGCCGCGTTGACCGCGGGCGGATTGGTCGTCTGGCAGCGCGAGAGGGAATTGCGGGAGACACGGGACGCATTGGTGTTCCAGAAACAGAATGTCTCCCGGCTGCTGTCCGTCGAGTCCCGTGACCTGATGGACACGGACCCCGATCTGGCCGCGCTCCTCGCCGTGCGGGCGTACCGGACCGCCGCCACCGACGAGGCGGACACCGTCCTGCGCAACGCGGCGGCCCTCCCGCTCAGGCGCCGCCTCGCCGGACACCACGACGCCGTGCTGACCCTGGCGTTCAGCCCCGACGGCACCACCCTCGCTACCGCCGGGGGCTCCGCCGACGACACGCGCGCGGTGAAGGTCTGGGACACCCGGACCGGACGCCTGCGCGGGAACCTGCCGCACCAGCCCGAGAACCTCGTACGCGCCCTCCGTTTCACCCCCGACGGCACCGCCCTCGTGACCGGCTACGCCGACGGCACCCTGCGCCGGTGGGACACGGCGACCGGCCGCCCCGGCGCGACCTGGGCCTTCCACGTCGCGCACCCCACCGCGGCGGCCTTCACCCCCGACGCGCGCACCTACGCCGCCGCGGGCGAGGACCGGACCATCCGCCTCTGGGACACCACGACCGGCCGCCTGCGGACGACCCTCACCCACCCCACCGACGACCTCGTCCAGGAACTCCGCTTCAGCCCCGACGGCCGCACCCTCGCCACCACGAGCAACGACTCCCGCACCATCCGCCTGTGGAGCGACGGCCGCCTGCGGACGACCCTCACCACGGCCGAGAACGCCGCCACGACAACGGCGTTCAGCCCCGACGGCCGCACCCTCGCCGTCGGCGGCGGACTCAGGGGCATCGGGCTGTGGGACACCGCCACCCAGCAGCCCCTCGGCGGCCCCGTCACCACCCCCGGCGAGGAGATCGACTCCGTCGCGTTCGGCGCCGACGGCACGACCCTGTACGCGAGCAGCGCCCACGCACCCCTCCAGCGGTACGACATCGACCCCGAGCGGGCGGCCCGGCGGGTCTGCGAGCGAGCGGGGGGCGTCGGCCTCACCCGAGCCCAGTGGCGGACGTACGTACCCGACGCACCGTACCGGCGGATCTGCGGCCGAGCGTGACGCGTACGGCCGGTGTCCGGCGCGTTAAGGATCGCGTACGCGCAGGTCAAACCGGTTGTTCAGGACCGGAGGGGGGCTTCTCGAACAACTCCTCGGCGCGGAAACGTCGTCCCCGGACAGCGAATCCGCAAGCAGACGCAAGAGGAGAACCAAGGGTGAAGACCGAACTCGGGACCGGGCGCAGGAAGAGGCTGGCCGGGCTGATGGCGCTGGGCCTGGCGCCCCTGGTGGTGCTGGCGTCCCCCGGCGTCGCCTCTGCGAGCGGCCAGGAGTGCCTGGGCAACCACTACACCGAGCCGAACGCCGACATCGCCGGGAACTGGTCGACGAAGTACCAGACCCGGACCGTGGCCGTGCAGCAGGCCAGCAAGCCCTGGCAGGACTGGGTGTGGCGCGGCGACCGGCAGCACCTCACGTACCGCTGCCCCACCAACGTCCCCAGCTGCACCTACGCCTGGTCGAAGTCCAAGACGACCGGCTGGAAGTACTCGGTCGGCCTCAGCCTCAAGGTGCCCGGCGTCTTCAGCAAGGCGCTCAGCGAGCTGGCCTCCATCACCCCGAACTACGAGCGCAACGGCTCCACCACCACCTCGTTCACCTGGCAGATCACCATGCGGCCCGGCCAGTACGCCGCACCGATCCAGGTCGTCGAGCGCCGCTGGACGCAGGGCGTGTACGTCGGGATCTACCACTCGACCGGCAGGTCCTGCCTGCCGAGCCCGGGCGACGTCACGGCCAAGCCGCACTTCTACACCTGGTCGCCGAACGAGCGGTGGGGCTCCTGGACCAGCAACATAGCCGTCAACGACTACGGGACGTACCACGTCTGGTCCTGACCGGCCCGCACCGAGGCACCCCGCCGCCCCCTCCGGCGGGGTGCCTCACCCCGTCATCGCTCCCGACCCAGGATCTGAACCCATGCGCCGCTTCTCCCGGGCCGCCGCAGGCGTGCTCGCCGTGTTCGCCTGCGCGCTGCTGAGCGCCTGCGACTCCGCGTCGTCTTCCGCGACTCCGGCCGCCGCCGCTTCTCCCGCGCCTTCGCCTTCGCCTTCGATGAAGACGCTGCCGCCGTCCCGTCTGTGCGCGGTGCTGTCGGCCGATGCCGCCCGGCGGCTGGTCCCCGGTGCCCGCTTCACCGCCCAGGTCGCCCCCGACCAGGGCAGCGCCCCGGACGTCTGCGCCTACACCTCCGCCGACGGCGACGCTTCCGTCTCCCTCACCCCGGCCACCCGCCCCTACGCCGCCGAACTGGCCGCCGCGCACTCCCTGCGCGCCGACCCGGCGCCCGCTCAGATGAGTGGCGTGACGGTCGACGCGGTGACCGGGCTCGGGATGCGGGCGTTCCGGGAGACCGCGTTCCAGACGGAGACCCGGCAGCGGGTCACGTTCACGGTGTGGGAGGCCGGTGCGCGGGCCTGGGTGCTGACGTACGCGGTGGCCGCCGGTACCCCGGGGACACCGGGCGCCGTCGCCGACGACCCGGTGGTCCGTGTCGCGAAGTCGCTCAGCGTGCGGTGAGCGCGCGCAGCCAGCGGAGCTTGGCCTCCTCCTGGTAGGGGCCGCCGCCCTCGTGGTCGTTGAAGTCGTACACCTCGATCTGCTTGTCGTCGTGCGCCCAGGCGTTGAACGCCGCGAACACCGTCGACGGCGGGCAGGTCTGGTCCTCAAGGGCCGCCGAGAACAGGGCGGGGGCACTCGCGCGGGCCGCGAAGTGGACGCCGTCGAAGTAGGCGAGGGTGCGCTGGACGTCGGCGCTGCGGCCCCGGTGCGTCTTCAGGAAGAGGCCGATCTCGCGGTACGGGTGCCGGTCCGTGAGGATCGCGGCGCGCGGGAAGTCGCACAGGAACGGTACGTCCGGGGCGGCGCCCGCGAGGTCCGGTACGAGCCCGGAGACCGCGATGCTGATGCCGCCGCCCTGGCTGCCGCCGAGGACCACCGTGCGGGACGCGTCGGCCAGCGGGTGCGAGCGGGCCGCCTCCACCGCTCGCACGCCGTCCGTGAACACCCGCCGGTAGTAGTAGTTCTCCGGCGCGTCGATCCCGCGCGTCATGAACCCCGGGTAGGCGGGCGCGGCGCCCACCGGGTCCGGGGTGCCGCCACCGCCGCCCCAGGCGCTGCCCTGGCCCCGGGTGTCCATGATCAGGTGGGCGCGGCCCGTCGACGCCCACAGGAGGTGCTCGTGCGGGAGGCCACGGCCGCCGCCGTAGCCGACGAACTCCACGACCAGCGGCAGGGGTTCGGTCGCGCCGGACGGGACGGTGAACCACGCCTTCACCGGGTGGCCGCCGAAGCCCGCGAACGTCACGTCGTACACGTCGACCGTCGTCAGGCCCGTGTCGACCGGCTCGAAACGGGCGTCCAGGTCGTGCTCCCGCGCTTCCTGGAGAGTCTTCGTCCAGAACGCGTCGAAGTCCTCCGGGGCCACCGAATCGCTGCGGTACTCGTGGAGTTCTTCGAGGGACAGGTCGAACAGGGGCATCAGGAAACCGCCTTCGGGGAAGTGGCCGGACGCCCTCACCGTACGTGGCGCGGAGGAGGGCCACCAGAGGCCGAAAGTTTTCGGTTCCCGCAGGTCACGCGGGGGGCGAGGGTTCCCGGTGGCGGGGCCCGGGGGACGGTTCAGGCCCGGCGGCGCGTCCAGCGGGGTTCCGTCAGGGCCCAGTCGCGCTCCCACTCCGCGAGGCGGTGCCGCAGCGCCGTGCGGCGGAAGACGACGTACCCGACGGCGACCGCGCCGGCCATGGCGCCGCCCGCGCAGAAGGCGACCGAGAGGGACTGCTGCCACACCATCGCCGAGTTCGGCGGCGGGCGCACGCCGCGGCCACGGGCGTCGAGCCAGACGTCGACCACGTCGCCGGTGCGCGTGCCCGCCTCGACGGGAGCCGTCGTCGTACGGGGCTGCCCGCCCGGCGGGGTCCAGCGGACCGCGACCCGGTACGACTGCTCGCGCCCGTTCGCCGACGCCGGGGTCTCGGGGATACGGCCGACGACCTCGGCCCGCACCTGGTGCCGCTCGGCGCGCAGCCGGTCGGCGACCG
>NZ_LIRL01001249.1 GCF_001419795.1 Streptomyces niveiscabiei | reverse complement strand
CTCGTGGCTGTAGGCCATGACGTACCACTGGTTCCTGGCGAAGGCGGTGATGTGCGGCATGGGGGTTCCCGTCTCTCGGTCCTGCCGCCATCGTCTTGAGGTGCGTGGGGGTGGTGCAACGGCACTTCCGTCTCGCGGAAGGATCGCTGGTGCGGGGTGTGTGGGGGGTGCGTGCCGGGGGTTCCGGTTGGCCGAAAAGGGCGGACGCGGTCCGTGAATTCATGGGGAGAGGTGGGGGGTGAGGGTGCTCGTTCCGGGAGGTGTGAGCGGTCGGTGCGCGGTGAACCGTTATTCGAGGGCTGGCCGAAAACTCCGGCGGTGTGACACGTTCGGGTGAAGGTGTGCGAACGGGCCGGGGGCCATACGGAGTACCTCGGATAGGATTCCTTCGTCGCCGCCGCGTGTGGTGTGAAACGAACCGGGTGAGACAGGTGAGAAAGCCGGTCCGCATTTCCCGCGGCAATCGCCGTCATATTCCACGACCCTCCACCCCGGAAAGGGAAACCGAGTCATGCCTCCCGTAGTTCCCCCGTTCCTGATCGGTCTTATCGCCGCACCGTTGGCCAAGCGGATCGTCACACCTTTGATGAAGGGGCTCGTGAAGACCTCGGTCGGGCTCGTCCTGGAGGTGAAGCGCGCCGCCCACGAGGCGACCGAGGGGCTCCACGACCTCGCGGCCGAGGTGACCGCCGAGGTCATGGCCGCCCAGCTCGCGACCGGCGGGGCACCGGCCGCCGCGCCCGTGCCGACCGCCGCGACCGCCCCCGCATCCGCCCCCGCACCCGCCTCCGTCGCCGCCGACACCGGTGCCGCGAAGACCGCCGCCCCCAAGGGCCGGCCCGCCGGCGGGGCCGGCAAGACCCACTGAGAACGCGCACCCGGAATTCGTCGCACGACAGCCGCCCGGCGCGCGGTGTCGCAGAGAGCATGGGAACCAGCTGGACATGGCACTACTGGTGGGGGCGGCGGCCGTCGGACGGCCGGTCCGGAGCGATGTGAGAATGCGCTCGAACGTGCCGGGGCGGCAGCGGTGGAGCGTTCCGCAGACGGTCGGGAGGCCGGATTTCGCGGAGTCTCTGGCGGATGTGCTGCGGGGGGTCCGGGGAATCAGGTCGGTGCGGGTCAATTCCGTTACCGGGAGCGTTCTCGTGCTGCATGCGGCGAGCGTCACGGGTGCGGACGTCGGGGAGTTGTTGCGGCGAATTCTCGGACGGTTATCGGCTGCTCCCGGGGCGGAAATCGGCGCGCGTACGGAAACCGTGGCGGCCGGGACGGAAACCCTGGCCCCCGGGCCCGCGCCGAAGGCCGCTGAACCCACGCCCGGCACCCTCCGCGCCGCCCTCGCCGTCACCGGGGGCGTCGCGGGGGCCGCGGGGCTCGCGCTCGGGGG
>NZ_LIRL01001248.1 GCF_001419795.1 Streptomyces niveiscabiei | reverse complement strand
CGACGATCGTGTCCTCCACGTACTGGTCGACGACCTCAGCGCGCCGGCCGCCGCCGTGCCCGGTCGGGCACCGGTACGACGGATAGTTACGGCCGCCGGACTGGGTGACGGTCATCGTCTCGGTGCAGTTACGGCCGCACCGGTACAGCACCGACCCGACCCACTTCGGCTGGGCGCCCGGGGTGGTCACCCGGGACGGGTCCTTGAGGATCGCCACGCAGGCCCTGAACTTCTCCTCGGGCACGAGCTGGTCCCATTTGCCGGGCCCCACCTCCTCGCCCCGGTAGACGGCGATACCGGCGTTCCGGGGGCGCATCAGGATCGCGCGGGCTTCCTGGTGGCTGAAGTCGTTCCCGAGGGTCGTGGTGAAGCCCTTGTCCTTGAGCCACTTCTTGAACGAGCGGACCGACCCGCCGACGAGGATGAGGTCGGTTCCGTACAGCACCGCCCCGGCTTCGTCGGGCCGGGCCTTGCTCATGTCGAGCACCTCGACCTCAGTCTCCTCGCCCGTCTCGGGGTCGGTGACCGTCCGGGTCTCGCCCGTGGGCATGCCCCAGCCGAACGGGCGGATGCCGCCGGTCCACTCGCCGTTGAGCGCCTTCTGGCGGCGGGCGCGGGCGACGCGTTCGCCCTTGTGCTCGGATTCCTGACGGGCCACGGCGCCGAGGATGCGCGCGGTCATCCGTCCGGACGGCGTCGCGAGGTCGATGTTCCCTGCCTGCACGGTGTGCGTGGAGATTCCGCGCCTGTCCGACAGATCGATGTACTCCTCCAACTCGACGATCGAGCGGGTGAGCCGGTCGGTGTGCCAGACGATGACGACGGTGGCCTTGCCCTCGTCGAGGTCGGCGAGCATCTGCCGGTAGCCCTTGCGTAGCTTGCCGGAGAACGCCGACACGTCGTTGTCGGTGTAGACCCCGACGACCTCCCAGCCGTTCCGTGCGGCGAGGGCTTCGCAGTCCTCGCGCTGCCGGTCGACGCCGAGGCCGGCGCCGGTGCGGTCCTGGCTGATGCGGCAGTAGATGACGGCGCGGGTCTTGACGCCTGAGGCGACGTCGATGGCGGAGCGGAGGTGTGGGCTCATGACCTGAGTGTGGCGCACTAGTGGTGTCCTTGTCTCAGGTTCGGGAA
>NZ_LIRL01001247.1 GCF_001419795.1 Streptomyces niveiscabiei | reverse complement strand
GTCGGAGGTGGGGCGTTCGGGGGCGGGTCATACGGCTGACGTTCATACGGGGGCGGCTCGTTCGGGGTCGGCTCCTTCGGGAGTGGCTCGTTGACTTTTCCGGCCTCCAACGGACCCCACGCTCAGGAGAGTTCAGCGATGACCGTACGTCTCGTCCCGTCCGCCGCCCAGCGGTCCATGTGGTTCGGAACGCGGCTCGACGGGGGTGACGCCGCGCACAACGTCGGCGAGTTCACCGAGATCCATGGCGCCGTCGACCCCGGTCTGCTCCGAGCTGCCGTACGTCAAGTCGTCGCCGCCACCGAGACGTTGCGCTCACGGTTCGTCGAAGACGCCGAGGGCGTCGGGCTGTTGGTCGAGCCGGAGGTCCCGTGGTCCATGCCGGTCGTGGAGGTCGACGGGATCGAGGGCGCCCGGGAGTGGATGGAACGGGACTTCGCCGTGCCGTTCGATCTGGAGCAAGGGCCCCTGTTCCGGTACGCGTTGCTGCGGGCGGGGGACGGGCACTGGGTCTGGTACCAGGCGTATCACCACATCGCCGTGGACGGGTTCAGCTGTTCGCTGATCGCGGGGCGCGTGGCTGCGGCGTACACGGCACTGGCGGAGGGCGCCGACACGGCCGGCGTTCCGGACGCGCCGCTCGGGCCGCTGCTCGCCGCCGATGACGCTTACGACGGTGAGGCGGACCGCGCGTACTGGCACCGCGTCCTCGCCGACCGGCCCGACCCGGTGAGCCTCTCGTCCCGGCCGCCCCGCGTCTCCGGGCGCTTCCTGCGCCGTACCAGCCACGTCACCGGTGAACTCGTCCACTCCGCCGCCGACTTGACCGGCACCCGCTGGTCCCGGGTCGTCCTCGCCGCGACCGCCGCGTACCTGCACGCGATGACCGGCGCCGAGGAGATCGTCCTCGGGCTCGCCGTCACCGCCCGCACGTCCCCGGCCGAACTCGCCACCCCGGGCATGGCGTCCAACGTCCTCCCGCTGCGCATCCCCGTACGCCCCGACGTCCTCGCCGCCGACCTCGTACGCGAAACCGCCGACGCCACCCGGGAGTTGCTCGCCCACCAGCGGTACCGGGGCGAGGAGCTGCGCCGGGAGCTGGAGTGGCCGGAGGGCGGGCGGCGGTTCTTCGGGCCGGTCGTCAACATCATGGCGTTCGGGCCGGAGTTGAGGTTCGTGGCACACCCGACGACCCGTCACAACCTGTCCACGGGACCGGTCGAGGATCTCGCCGTCAACGTCTACGACCGCGCCGACGGCAACGGCGTCCGCGTCGACTTCGACGCCGGCACCGAGCAGTACACCGAACCCGAACTCACCGCCCACCAGCGGAGGTTCGTCCACTTCCTGGAACGTTTCGCGGAGGCCGTGCGCACACCCGGCGCCCTCGTCGGACGGGTCGTCCCGACCCTGCCCGGCGAGGAGTCGATCCTCACCGGGGCCCCCGCGACGGGCGTCGGGAGCAGCATCCCCGACCTGTTCGCGGCCCGAGTCGCCGCGACGCCGGACGCCGAGGCCGTCGTACAGGGTGAACGCTCCCTCTCCTACGCCGAGTTGGACCGCCGCGCCAACCGGCTCGCCCACCGGCTCCTGCGCCTGGGCGTCCAGCGCGAGGAACGCGTCGCCGTCCTCGTACCCCGCTCCCCCGAACTCCTCGTCGCGCTCCTTGCCGTCCTCAAAGCGGGTGGCGCGTACGTCGGCCTCGACACGTCCGCGCCGCCCGCGCGCACCGTCCAGATCCTCGAAGAGACCGGCGCACGGCTTCTGTTGACCGACGGGGGCGAGGCGCCGTACGCCGGGCTGAGCGTCGTGCGGACGGGTGACCCTTCGCTGCTGGACGAGCCGGACGTCCGGCCCGAGGTGGAGGTGATGGACCGTCAACTCGGCTATGTCAGCTATACGTCGGGCTCGACCGGCACGCCGAAAGGGGTCGCCGTCACCCATCATGACGTCGTCTCCCTGGCCCGGGACTCGGCGTTCACGGGCGGCGGTCACGCGCGGGTCCTCGTGCACTCGCCGACCGCGTTCGACGCCTCCACGTACGAGATGTGGGTGCCGCTTCTCGGGGGCGGGACCGCTGTCGTCGCCGAGGACGGTGTGCCCGTCGACGCTTTCGCCGTCAGGCAGTTGACGGAGCGTCATGGCCTGACCGGGGTCTGGCTCACCGCCGGGTTGTTCCGGCTCGCCGCCGAGGAGGATCCCGGGTGTTTCGCGGGGTTGCGGGAGGTGTGGGCCGGGGGTGAGGCGGTGCCCTCGGGGGCCGTGCGGCGGGTGCTGGAGGCGTGTCCGGGGGTGACCGTCACGAATGGGTACGGGCCCACCGAGACGACCACCTTCGCCACGAACCGCCCCTGCTCCCCCGGGAGTTCGGTGCCGGACTCGCTGCCGATCGGACGGCCGCTGGACGGCATGCGCGCCTACGTCCTCGACCCGGCGCTGCGGCCCGTACCCCGGGGAGTCGTCGGGGAGTTGTACCTCTCCGGCGACGGGGTCACCCGCGGCTACCTCGGCCGCCCCGGCGCGACCGCCGAACGCTTCGTCGCCGACCCCTGCGGACCCGTCGGCGCCCGCATGTACCGCACCGGCGACCGGGTCCGCGTGACCGGCGCCGGCGAACTGGAGTTCCACGGCCGCACCGACTCCCAGCTCAAACTCCGCGGCTTCCGCATCGAACCGGCCGAGATCGAAGCGGCCCTCGCGGAACATCCCGGGGTGACGCAGGCGGTGGTGCTCGTCCGGGGCGAACGGCTGATCGGGTACGCCGTGTCGCAGGCGGACCCGGAGGAGCTGCGCGCCCATCTGGCCGCGCGCCTCCCCGAGTACGCGGTCCCCGCCGCCGTCGTCCCCCTCGTGCGCCTCCGCCTC
>NZ_LIRL01001246.1 GCF_001419795.1 Streptomyces niveiscabiei | reverse complement strand
CCGGCGTCGAGATCCCCGCCGGGACGCGCGCCGTGAGCGATCCGGTCGGCCTCGTCGTGCCCGCGGGCGCCGATCTGCTGGTCAGCTTCCATCTGCCGGGGACCGTGACCGCGCTCCCCACGCACCGGTACGCCTCGCAGCGGTCGTACCTCAGCGCGCCGGGCGATCACACGGCGGACCGCGCGGGGGCGGCGTACGCCCCGGAGCTCACCGGGTGGCCGCTGCTCGCCGGGGTCGACGTCGCCGGGGGACCCGGAAGCGTCGTCCTGCTGGGGGACTCGATCACCGACGGGTACCTGTCGACGACGGACGCGAACCGGCGGTGGCCCGACGGGCTCGCCGCGCGCCTGCGCGGGCAGCGGACGGTGCCCCGGTACGGCGTGCTGAACGCCGGGATCGCGGGGAACCGCGTCGCCGCCGACGGCTATGCCGGGGACGGCGTCTCGCCCGTCGCGTCGGGGGTGTCGGCGCTCGCGCGGCTGGAGCGGGACGTGTTCGCGCAGCCGTCGGTGCGGACGCTGGTCGTCTTCGAGGGGATCAACGACCTGCGCCGGGGCGGGACTTCGGACGACGTGACCGACGGGCTGCGGGAGATCGCCGAGCGGGCTCGTACGCGCGGGGTACGGGTACTGGGCGCGACGCTCCTGCCGTGCGCCGGGGACCTGAGATGTACCCCTGAGGTCCAGGAGCGGCGCGAGGAGGTCAACGCGTGGATCCGGGACAGCGGCGCCTTCGACGCCGTCCTCGACTTCGACGCCGCGCTGCGCGACCCCGCCGACCCGAACCGGCTGCTGCCCGCGTACGACAGCGGAGACCGGCTGCACCCTTCGGACGCGGGGTACGCGGCGCTGGCGACGGCGGTGGACCTGACGGAGCTGTGAGGGAGGCGTACGGACCGGGAGCGTCACCGGCGCAGCCGCGCGACGGCGCCTCCCTCTCAGGTACTCCCCGGTTACACCTCCAGGTCGACGACCACCGGCGCGTGGTCCGACGCGCCCTTGCCCTTGCGCTCCTCGCGGTCGACGTACGCGTCCTTGACGGCCTTCGCGAAGGGCTCGTTGCCGTAGACGAGGTCGATGCGCATGCCCCGGTTCTTGGGGAAGGCGAGCTGGCGGTAGTCCCAGTAGGTGTACGGGTGGTCGTACTTGAGGGGGCGGGGTACGACGTCCGTGAGGCCGGTCTCGCGCAGGGCCGCGAGGGCCGCGCGCTCGGCCGGGGTGACGTGGGTGAGGCCCTCGAAGACGGCCGTGTCGAAGACGTCGTCGTCGGTGGGGGCCACGTTGTAGTCGCCGAGGACGGCGAACGGGCGTCCCCCCTGCGCGTCGCCCGTGACGGCCGCCTTCAGCGCCTCGAACCACTGGAGCTTGTACGCGTAGTGCGCGTGGTCGACCTCGCGCCCGTTCGGCACGTACACCGACCACACGCGCACCGGACCGCAGGTCGCCGACACCGCGCGCGGCTCCTGCGCGCCCTCGTACTCCGGGCCGCCGGGCAGGCCCTTGACGACGTCCTCAAGGCCCACCCGGGAGAGCACCGCCACGCCGTTCCACCGGCCCGTCGCGTTCACCGCGGCCTCGTACCCGGCCTCGCGCAGGGCGTCGAACGGGAACTGCTCCTCGGCCAGCTTGGCCTCCTGGAGGCACAGCACGTCCGTGCCGCTGCTCTCCAGCCAGGCCAGGAGCCTCGGGAGGCGGGCGGTGATCGAGTTCACGTTCCAGGTCGCGATGCGCATGCCTCACAACCTACCGGGCCCCACCGACAGTCACAGCGAGGTGCTCTCCCCGGGCGCCAGCCGCCCGTGCTCGGCGCCGCCCAGCGCGCCGATCTGGTTGTCGTAGATGGGCCGGGCGAGGTCGGTCAGGAGGGCGTCGTGGATGTCGTACGCGCGCGCGGGCTTCACCTCGCGGACGTAGTCGATCACCTCGGAGATCTTGCTCCAGGGGGCCATCACGGGCAGCATCAGCGTCTCCACGGCGTGGTCCGGGACGGTGAGCGCGTCCCCGGGGTGGAAGACGCGGCCGTCGTCGATCAGGTAGCCGACGTTCGTGATGCGCGGGAGGTCCGGGTGGATCACGGCGTGCAGCTCGCCGTGGACCTGGACGTCGAACCCGGCGGCGGTGAACGTGTCGCCGTGCCCGACGGTGTGCACGCGCCCGGGGAAGGCCGCGGCGAGCTGCTCCGCGACCGCGCGCAGGGTCCAGATCTCCGCCTCGGGGTTCGCCTCCAGCGCGGCCCTCAGGTGCGCCTCGCTGAAGTGGTCCGGGTGCTCGTGCGTGACCAGGACCGCGTCCGCGCCGACGGCCGCGTCCGCCTCGCTGAACACGCCCGGGTCGAGGACGAGGGTGCGGCCGTCCTTCTCCAGGCGGACACAGGCGTGCGACTTCTTGGTGAGCTGGATGGACTTCGTCATGGGTCCATCCTGCATCGCCGGAAGGGGGACGGAGTCACGGGCGGTAGTACCTGAGAGGTAGAGCTCTACTCCTGCGGTGTGGTCTCTTCCCGGATGACCTGCTGGGCCACCCGGAACGCGCTGTTGGCCGCGGGCACCCCGCAGTACACGGCGGCGTGCAGCAGGACTTCCTTGATCTCGTCCGGGGTGAGGCCGTTGCGCAGGGCCGCGCGCGTGTGGAAGGCGAGTTCGTCGAGGTGGCCGCCCGCGACGAGGGCCGTCAGGGTGACGCAGCTGCGCGCGCGCCGGTCGAGTCCGGGACGGTCCCAGATCTCCCCCCAGGCGTACCGGGTGATGAACTCCTGGAAGTCGCCGGAGAAGTCGTCGGCCTGGGTCAGCGCGCGGTCCACGTGCGCGTCGCCGAGCACCTCGCGGCGGACCTTCAGACCCGAGTCGTACGGGTCGGGGCGGCCCATCACCTGGTCGGTCGCGATCGGCGGGGCCGGGGCGATCTCGGCGATCGGGGCGGGCTGCTGCGGAAGGACCACGGGTATCCCCGGTACCGCGGTCTGACCCGTGTCGTACCCGGGCTGCCAGGCCGTCGAGAAGTGCCGCACCAGCAGATCGGTGACGGCGGCCGGCTGCTCCACCGGTACGAGGTGCGAGGCGCCGGGTACGACGGCGAGGCGCGCGTCCGGGATGCCCGCGACCAGCGTGCGCGCCTCAGCGGGCCCGGTGACCTGGTCGTCGGAGCCGACGAGGACCAGCGTCGGGACGCCGACCATGCCCAGTTCGTGCCGTACGTCGAAGGAGGCGAGGGCCTCGCAGGAGGCGATGTAGCAGCCGGGGTCGGTGGTGCGGACCATCTGGACGGCCCAGTCGGTGATCGCGGGCTGCGCGGCGGCGAACCCGGCCGTGAACCAGCGGTCCGGGGAGGTGCGGGCGATCGGGTCGAGGCCG
>NZ_LIRL01001245.1 GCF_001419795.1 Streptomyces niveiscabiei | reverse complement strand
CCACGACTCCTCGTACAGCCGGGTCACCGCCGCGACCTGGGCCAGCAGGACCAGCACCAGCGTCAGTACCCCGAACGGCCCGATGTCGGACTGCTTCATGATGCGCAGGGCGTCTTCGGCGGGCTTGCCGCTGCCGAGCCCGTCGGCGGTGTCGGCCAGCCCGTCGAGGTGGAGCCCCCGGGTCAGCGCGGCGGGAACGGCCACCGAGGCGACGGCGGCGACCATCGCCCCCGTACCCAGCACCAGCAGCACCCCTCCGAGCGCAGCCGCGCAGCCCCCGACCACGACCCCCACCAGCGGCGCGCAGGTCATTCCGCCGCGCGCGGCCTCCCGGTCCCACCGGGACACGCGAACGGGGATCACCGTCAGCGTGCCGAAGGCGAACCGCAGGCCGTGGAGGGAGAAACTGTCGGACATCGAGGGCATCGGCGCAGATTATCCGACGGTCGCACCGAGCCCCGCCCTCGACACCGGGCCCCACCGCCGACAGGGATGAAGTGCGCACATGGGACATTGGCTGCAACGGAACATCGTGGAACCGGGCAAGCTCCCCCTCCTCCTGGCTCTCACGGCCTTCGTCCTGACGTTCCTCCTCACCCGCCTGGTGACCCGTCTGATCCGCGCGGGCAAGGGCCCGTTCGGCAACGTCAAGGCGGGCGGCCTGCACATCCACCACGTCGTGCCCGGTGTGATCCTCACGGTCATCGGCGGCTTCGGCGCCATCGCGACCGGCACGCACGGCGCGGGCGCCTGCGCCGCGGCGGTCTGCTTCGGCATGGGCACGGGCCTGGTCCTGGACGAGTTCGCGCTGATCCTGCACCTGGACGACGTGTACTGGACGGAGGAGGGCCGCAAGAGCGTGGAGGTGGTCGTCCTGACGGCCGCCCTGGTCGGCCTGGTCCTCCTCGGCTACTCACCCCTGGGCGTGGACGACCTCTCGAACGACGAGGTGGCGGGCAGGGGAGTGGCCCTGACGACGGTCGTCGTCAACTTCCTGCTCTCCCTGATCGCCCTCGCGAAGGGCAAGGCCCGCACAGCCATCTTCGGCGTCATCGTCCCCACGGTCGCCCTGATCGGCGCACTGCGCCTGGCCCGCCCCAAGTCCCCCTGGGCCCGCCACTTCTACACCCGCCGCCCCCGCGCCAGAGCCCGCGCCGAACGCCGGGCGGAACGCGGCGACCGCCGCTGGTCACGCGTACGACGGTGCGTGGAAGAACTGGTGGGAGGCAAACCGGACCCGTCGTCACGGTGACGAGCGAGCGGACCCCACGGCGGCTCGCCCCTCACGACCCCCTCTGGCCCTTATACACATCG
>NZ_LIRL01001244.1 GCF_001419795.1 Streptomyces niveiscabiei | reverse complement strand
GCATGGGTGGCTCTCGTGCCGCGGGTGCCCACGCCCACCGCGCCGGAGCGGGTCTCGGGGGACGTGCAGTGCGTGTACGTGGTGCCGGAGGAGCGCGGGGCCGGGGTGGGCGGGCGGTTGCTGGAGGCTGTCGTGGCGCGGGCCCGGGAGTCGGGCGTCGAGCGGCTGACCGTGCATTCGTCGGGGCGGGCGGTGCCCGCGTATGTGCGGGCCGGGTTCGCGGGCTCCGAGCGGTTGTTGCAGGTTCGATACTGAGGGCGGGGGTTTGGCCGCATCCTTGTGGGCTGGCGTAGCGTCTATGCCGTTATGGATCTGGAGAAGCACGGACAGTCGCAGGGGGCTCGGCGGGATGCCGAGGGGTGTCTTGTTGTCGCGATCCGGATTCCGGTGCGGATCGTGGTGTTGGTGCTGGTCGTGCCCGTGCGGGTGGTGTGGGACGGGCTCGTCGTGGTGGGGCGGGTCCTGAGGGACTCCGTGCTGCGGCCCGTGGGCCGGGGGCTGGCGTGGGTGGCGAAGGCGGTGTTCGTCTGGCCGCTGGTGGGGCTCTGGCGGTACGTCGTGGCGCCGGTGGGGACAGGGCTGGGGTGGCTCGGACGGATGCTTGTCGTGGCGCCCGCTCTCTGGCTCTACCGGAACGTGCTGGTCGCGTTCGGGCACGGCGTCGTATGGGTGCTGGCGCCCATCGGCCGCGGGGTGATGTGGGTGCTGCGCGGGATCGGTACGGGAATCGCGGCGCTCGGCGCCGGGGGCGCGTGGCTGACGCGGTATCTGGTCGTCGTACCCGCGCGGTGGTTGTACGAGTGGGTGCTCGCGCCGGTCGGCAGGGGGATCGGGTGGTGCGCTCAAGGGGTGTGGCGCGGCGTCGTGCTCGTCGCCACCGGGGTGTGGCTCGCCCTGTACTGGACGGTCCGCGTGCTGCTCGTGCTGCCGCTGGTCGCGCTGTGGCGCTGGGTGCTCGCGCCGGTGGGGCGGGTGCTCGGGGTGATCGCGCGCGAGGTGGGTGACGCGCTCGGGCACGCGTGGCGGATCGCCGGGTGGGTCTCCCTCGCCGTGTGGCGGTTCCTCGTCGGCGTGTTCCGGTGGGTGTTCGTGGAGCCCGTGCGGTGGGTCTGTACGACGGTGCTGACCCCCGTCGGCCACGCCGTACGGGACGCCGTCCTGCGCCCCGCCGCCGAAGCCGCACGCAGTGTGGGCCGCGTCACCCGGCAGGTCCTCGCCTCCGCACGCGAGACGGTCCGCCAGACCCGCGCCGACCTGCGCAGGACCCTGTTCGGTGCACCCCGTGAGAGGGAAGCGGTCGCTCGGCGGGAACCTGGAGGCGGCGAGGGACGTACTCTTGGTAGAAGTACGACAGCTCTCACTAAGGACTGAAGAAACTGGGTAAGCGACAGCCCGAAGGCCCGCCGCCCGCTCCGGCGGTGCAGCGCATCCGACTGCGGTACACCAAGCGCGGTCGCCTTCGGTTCACCAGCCACCGTGACTTCCAGCGCGCCTTCGAACGGGCGCTGCGCCGGGCCGAGGTGCCGATGGCGTACTCGGCCGGGTTCACGCCGCACCCGAAGGTGTCGTACGCCAATGCCGCACCCACCGGCACGGGCAGCGAGGCGGAGTATCTGGAGATCGCGCTCACGGCGGCGCGGGACCCGCAGCGGCTGAGGGCACTGCTCGACGAGTCGCTGCCGGACGGCCTCGACATCACCGACGCGGTCGAGGCCAGGACCTCGGGGCTCGCGGACCGGCTGACGGCCTCCGTGTGGGAGCTGCGGCTGGCCGGCGTGGAGCAGAGCGACGCCGAGAAGGCCGTGGCCGCGTTCAACGCCGCCGAGGTCGTCGAGGTCCAGCGGGCCACGAAGAACGGCGTCAGGAATTTCGACGCGCGCGCCGCAGTCGTACACCTGGAAACAACACAGAGTGAATTGGCTGATAGGCCGACGGACCAGCCCTGTGCGATACTGCGGCTGGTTGTTCGGCACGTGACGCCTGCCGTTCGACCCGACGACGTCCTGTCCGGTCTCCGCGCCGTGGCCGACCTGGCGCCGCCGGTCCCCGCAGCGGTGACCAGGCTGGCGCAGGGGCTGCTCGATGAAGAGACCGGCACGGTGACCGACCCGCTCGCGCCCGACCGCGAGGCAGCTCAGGCCCTCTCAACGGCCGAACCGGCTGCCGCCGCGAAGGCGTAGGCAGGGGGAAGGTCCCGCGAAGGACGGACGTCGTAGCGCCGCCCTCGTACTCGGGAGCCACCTGGGTCGGGCAGCGCACCGACCACAAGACTTTCGCCAGGCCGTACGCAACACGGCGTACGGAACCGGCGAGACAGGACACGGAAAGCTCCCGTGCGGCGCCCGCGCCCCGGCGGCGGTGAACGCGACTCGCGTACCCCGCGGACGTCAGCGGTGACCGGCCCTCATGGCCGGCGCCGGACCAGGCGCGGCGCCCGGGAGCCTGACGGGAGAAACGCCCGCATGCTCGAACCGACCGACCCCATCGAGGGTTCCGAACAGAACACTCCCAGCGACACCCTGCCGCCGCGTCGTCGGCGCCGTGCCGCGTCCCGCCCGGCGGGCCCGCCCGCCGGTGCCGAGGGAGGAGCCGAGAACAGCTCGGCCATACAGGCCGACGAGGCCGTACGGACCGACGAGGCCGTACGCGCCGAAGCGTCGGCCGAGACCGCGCCCGCGCAGGCCGCGGCAGCCGAGGAGCGGGCGGCCGAAGCGCCGGTTGAGACCGCTCCGCGTACGCGCCGCCGGGCGACCCGTCGGGCGTCCGCGCCGGCGGGGGCTCCGCAGGCCGCCGAAGAGGCGGTCGTGACCGCGCCCGCCGAGACCGCTGCCGTCGTCGAGACGCCGGTCGTCGAAGAGGCCGCCGCCGAGGAAGAGGCCGTCGCTGTGGAAGAGGCCGCTGAAGAGGCTCCGGCTCCGCGCACCCGCCGCCGGGCGACCCGTCGGGCGTCCGCGCCTGCCGGTGCGCCCAAGGCCGCCGAGGCCGCTGCCGAGGCGCCCGAGCCCGTCGAGGCTCCGGTGGCCGCGCCCGCCGCTCCTGCTGTTGAGGCGCCGGTTGTCGAAGAGGCCGTCGCGGAGGACACCGGCTCGCGCCGCCGTCGCCGGGTCACGCGCCGCGTGACCTCGCCCGCCGGGGCGCCCGAGAACGAGGCCGCCGCCGAGACGCCGGCTCCCGCGAGCGCCGAGACCCCGGCCGCCGCGAAGACCGAGGCCGCCGCGCAGGCCGAGGCCCCCGAGACCTCCGTGAAGGCCCGCGCCACCAGGGCCGGAGCCGGCCGGGCCGCAGCGCCCGCGCCCGCCGCCGAGGCGCCCGCCGAGGACGCCTCCCCGCGCCGCTCGCGTCGCCGTGTCGTCAGCAAGGCCGCCGGTGGCTTCTCCGAGCCCGCGCCCGCCGCCGACGAGTCGCCGAAGCGCCCCTCCCGGCCCGCCGTGGCCGTGTTCCAGGCGCCGGTGTTCACCGAGCCGAAGTTCCAGTTCCAGACGCCGGAGCGGGCGGCGGCCGAGGCCGCTGCCGCCGAGGCGGAGGTGGAGCCCGAGGCCGAGGCCGTCGAAGAGGTCGTGGAAGAGGCCGTCGCCGCCCCCGTCGAGCCGGCCGCCGAGGAGCCCGCGGGCTCGCGTCGCCGCCGCCGTCGCCGGGGTGCCGCCGCGCCCGCCGAGGACGTCGTCGAGACGGTCGTGGAGCCCGAGCCCGTCGCCGAGGAGGAGCCGGAGGACGTCGACGACACTGTCGACGCCGTCGACGCCGACGCCGAGGACTCCGTCGACGACGAGGCCGAGGAGACCGGGTCGCGCCGTCGCCGCCGTCGCGGTGGCCGTCGCCGTCGCCGTGGCGAGGCCGCCGAGGACGAGGCCGCCGACGCCGAGGAACTGGCCGCCGAGCAGGCCGAGCAGGATGCCGAGGACAGCGCCGAGCAGGAGGAAGAGGACGCCGAGGACACGGCGGCCGGCTCCACCGCCGGGAGCCGTCGCCGGCGTCGTAGGCGTCGTCGGGCCGGGGACTCCGGGGCCGAGGCCGAGCACGGTGACGGGGACCCCGAGCGGACCGTCGTGAAGGTCCGCGAGCCGCGCAAGCAGGCCGAGCCGTCCGACGAGGTGCAGTCGATCAAGGGGTCGACCCGTCTCGAGGCCAAGAAGCAGCGCCGCCGTGAGGGGCGTGAGCAGGGGCGTCGCCGGGTTCCGATCATCACCGAGGCCGAGTTCCTCGCGCGCCGCGAGGCCGTCGAGCGCGTCATGGTCGTCCGGCAGAGCCACGAGCGCACGCAGATCGGCGTCCTGGAGGACGGGGTGCTCGTCGAGCACTACGTCAACAAGGAGCAGTCGACCTCGTACGTCGGCAACGTGTACCTCGGCAAGGTGCAGAACGTGCTGCCGTCCATGGAGGCCGCGTTCATCGACATCGGCAAGGGGCGCAACGCCGTCCTGTACGCCGGTGAGGTCAACTTCGAGGCGCTCGGCATGGCCAACGGGCCCCGGCGCATCGAGTCCGCGCTGAAGTCCGGGCAGTCCGTGCTGGTGCAGGTCACCAAGGACCCGATCGGGCACAAGGGCGCGCGTCTGACCAGCCAGGTCTCGCTGCCGGGGCGCTACCTCGTGTACGTCCCCGAGGGCTCCATGACCGGGATCAGCCGCAAGCTGCCCGACACCGAGCGGGCCCGCCTGAAGACGATCCTCAAGAAGATCGTCCCCGAGGACGCGGGCGTCATCGTGCGCACCGCCGCCGAGGGCGCCAGCGAGGACGAGCTGCGTCGTGACGTCGAGCGGCTCCAGGCGCAGTGGGAAGAGATCAAGAAGAAGGCCAAGACCGGCAACGCTCCCGCGCTGCTGTACGGCGAGCCGGACATGACCGTCCGCGTCGTCCGCGACATCTTCAACGAGGACTTCTCCAAGGTCGTCGTGAGCGGTGACGAGGCCTGGCAGACGATCCACGGGTACGTCGCCCATGTCGCGCCGGACCTCGCCGGGCGGCTGTCGCGGTGGACGTCCGAGGTCGACGTCTTCGCGACGTACCGGATCGACGAGCAGCTCGCGAAGGCGCTGGACCGGAAGGTGTGGCTGCCCAGCGGTGGGTCGCTGGTCATCGACCGGACCGAGGCGATGGTCGTCGTCGACGTCAACACCGGGAAGTTCACCGGGCAGGGCGGGAACCTCGAAGAGACCGTCACGCGCAACAACCTGGAGGCGGCCGAGGAGATCGTCCGGCAGCTGCGGCTGCGGGACCTCGGCGGGATCATCGTCATCGACTTCATCGACATGGTCCTGGAGTCGAACCGGGATCTGGTGCTGCGGCGCCTCCTTGAGTGCCTCGGCCGGGACCGGACGAAGCACCAGGTCGCCGAGGTGACGTCGCTCGGGCTCGTGCAGATGACGCGTAAGCGGGTCGGGCAGGGGCTGCTGGAGTCGTTCTCCGAGACGTGCGTGCACTGCAATGGGCGGGGTGTGATCGTTCACCTCGACCAGCCGTCCGTCTCCGGTGG
>NZ_LIRL01001243.1 GCF_001419795.1 Streptomyces niveiscabiei | reverse complement strand
CGCCGCCCGGCCGCAGCACCCGCAGCGCCTCCGGGACCGCGCGGTGCGGGTCCGTCCAGTGCCAGGACTGCGCGTACGTGAGGAAGTCCAGGCAGCCGTCGCGGAACGGGAGGCTGTTCCCGTTGCCCCGCACGAGCGGTACGCCCGGCAGCGCCCGCCGGCGGAGAGGAGTTCCGGCATCGCCGCGGCCTCGGTGTCCGGGAGCCCGCCGGGCCGTACGCTGACGCCCCCGGCGAGCGCGAACTCGGCGTCCCCGACGGCGAGTTCGCGGCAGGCGTGGTGGACGGCGAGGAGGGAGCCGTTGCAGCCGGAGTCGACGGCGTAGGCGGGGCCGGTGAGGCCGAGGACGTGGGCGACGCGGGCGGCGGCGCCGAAGGAGAGGTTGCCGAGGGCGGTGAGGACGCCGGGTTCGCGGGCCGCCGCGTGGTAGGCGGAGGCGGCCGAGGCGAAGACGACGGCGGTGGAGCCGTCGCGCAGCTCGCCCGGCGCGTATCCGGCGTCCTCCAGCGCCTGGTGGGCGAGGAGGAGGGCGAGGCGCTGCTGGGGGTCCATGAGGGTGGCCTCGCGGCGGGAGAGCCGGAAGAGGGCGTGGTCGAAGGTGTGGACGTCGTCGAGGTGGCCCATCGGCAGGAGGCGGGCCGGGTCGAGTCCGGTCGCGGCGGCCCGGTCGGCGGGCATGGGTCCGACGCTGTCGGTGCCGGCGAGGAGGTTCGCGCGAAACCGCGCCGGGGTGTCGGCGCCGGGCAGGCGCAGGGCGATCCCGACGACCGCGATGTCGTCGTCGTTCGGTTCGCTGCGGTGGTACGTCATCACCGGTCCCCCAACTCTGCGGCGTCGCCTGCGGGTTGCTCGGCGGCTTCCTCGGCGGCCGCCAGCGCCTGGGCCTGGGCGGCCACCGTGTCCAGGTCGAAGAGCTGCCCGACGCGCAGTGCGCCGGGCCACTCGCGTTGCAGTCCGAGGTGGAGCTCGACGACGCGGCGCGAGTTGCCGCCGACGGTGAAAAAGCTGTCCCCGGGCCCGAAGTCGTCGTGCCGCAGCACCCGTCGCCACAGCCGGGCGACGGCGCTCTGCAGCGGTGTCCAGCCGGCCGGCGCGTCCGGCAGCAGCGCGGTCAGCGCGGCCTCGTCGGTCTTGCCGGATGCGGCCAGCGGCATCCGGCCGACGGTCACGAACGTCTCCGGTACGGCCTGGTCGTGCAGGTGCGCCGTGCACAGCCCGGTCAGCTCGCGGGCGTCGGGCAGGGCGACGGCGGTCGGGGCCGGGGACCAGAACGCGACGAGCCTGGTGTCGCCGTGCGGCCCGGGGACCCCGAGGACGGTCGCCTGGCGCACCGCCGGGTGCGTTTCGAGGACGGCCTCGACGGCGTGCCGTTCCACGCGGGTGCCGCGCACCTTGAGCTGGCCGTCGGCGCGGCCGTGGAAGACGACGCGGCCCTCCCGGTCGACACGGACCAGATCCCCGGTGCGGTAGAGCCGGGCGCCGGGCTCCTTGTGGAACGGGTCGGCGACGAACCGGTGCGCCGTCTCCCCGGGCCGTCCCGCGTACCCCTGCGCGACCTGGGCGCCCCCGACGTACAGCTCGCCCAGCTCCCCGGGCGGGGTCGGCCGCAGCCGTCCGTCCAGGACGTGTACGGCGACCTCGCCGAGCGGGGTGCCGATGGGGATGTGTCCGTCGTAGGTGCCGCTCACGTCGTGGCCGAGGACGGTCACCGTCGCCTCGGTCGGGCCGTACTCGTTGCGCAGCCGGGTGCGGGGCAGCACCGCGCGGTGCCGTTCGATCAGCGCCTCGGGGAACGCCTCCCCGGCGAGGATCACCTCATCGAGGCCGGCGCCGGTGAGGTGCGGCAGCATCAGCCGGTAGTACGACGGGGGTGACACGAGCTGGCGTACGCCCCGCTGGAGGACCAGTGCGGCGCAGGCGGAGGGGTCGGGGAGAGCGCGGTGGTCGGGCAGGACCGCCGTACCGCCCGTGCACAGCGCCTGGAAGAGCAGGAGCAGGGCGCCGTCCCAGGTGAAGCGGCAGGTGGAGAAGGTGACGAGGCCCTCTTCGGCCTGCCGGGCGGCGACCATGTGGGCGAGGTTTCCCCGGCTGACGACGATGGCTTTGGGTGCGCCGGAGGAGCCGGAGGTGGTGACGACGTAGGCGGGGAGGTGGGGGGTGGGTGCGGTGTCGGCCACGGGTGTGCCG